>NZ_NCGB01000014.1:0-80169 GCF_002278865.1 Sphingomonas sp. 28-62-11
TTCCTCATTCCACCTGAGGGCCTTGAGGACGCTGTCGATGATGGCGTCGGCGTCAAGGCCGGCCTGGGCGTACTGGATTTCGGGCTTGTCGTGGTCCTGAAAGATATCGGGCAGGCGGAGCGTGCGGAGCTTGAGCCCGGCGTCGATCAGCCCGGTGTCGCTGGCGAAGGTGAGGACGTGGGCGCCGAGGCCCCCGACGGCGTTTTCCTCGATCGTGATCGCCACTTCATGCGTGGTGAGCAGCTTGCGGATCAGGTCTTCGTCGAGCGGCTTGGCGAACCGCAGATCGGCGACCGTGGTGCTGAGCCCGCGCGCGTCGAGCGCGTCGGCGGCCTTCAGCGCCTCACCCAGCCGCGTGCCGAGCGAGAGGATCGCGACCTTGTGCCCGGTGCGCACGATCCGCCCCTTGCCGATCTCGAGCCGTTCGGGGACGGCGGGGAGCGCGATACCGGTGCCGTTGCCGCGGGGGTAGCGCAGCGCGATCGGGCCGCTGTCATGCAGCGCGGCGGTATAGGTCATATGGACCAGCTCGGCCTCATCAGCGGCGGCCATCACCACCAGATTGGGCAAGGTCGCGAGATAGGTCACGTCGAAGCTGCCCGCATGGGTGCAGCCATCGGCGCCGACCAGGCCAGCGCGGTCGATCGCGAACCGCACCGGCAGGTTCTGGATCGCGACGTCATGCACGACCTGATCATAGGCGCGCTGCAGGAAGGTCGAGTAGATCGCGCAGAATGGACGCATGCCCTGCGCGGCAAGACCCGCTGCAAAGGTTACGGCATGCTGCTCGGCAATGCCGACATCGAAGAACCGGTCAGGGTGCGCCTTGGCGAACTTGTCGAGCCCGGTGCCGCTGGGCATCGCCGCGGTGATCGCGCAGATCGTCGGGTCGGTCTCGGCAAGCTTGCTGAGCGTCTCGCCGAACACATTCTGGTACGCCGGCGGCCCGGGCGGTGCCTTGACCTGCACGCCCGACACAACGTCGAACTTCTGCACGCCGTGATATTTGTCCGCCGCTGCCTCGGCCGGGCCATAGCCCTTGCCCTTTTTGGTGACGACATGGACGAGGATCGGGCCTTGCTCTGCATCGCGGACATTTTCGAGCACCGGGATCAGGTGATCGAGATTATGCCCGTCGATCGGGCCCACATAATAAAAGCCCAGCTCCTCGAACAACGTGCCGCCCATCGCGATGCCGCGCGCGAACTCGTCGGTCTTTTTGAGGCCGGCCGCAACCGGGCTCGGCAGCAGTTTGGCGACGCGCTTGGCGAAGTCACGCAGACCGAGGAACTCACGGCTCGAGACGATCCGGCTAAGATAGGCGGAAAGCCCCCCCACCGGTGGGGCGATCGACATGTCATTGTCGTTCAGGATCACGACCAGCCGGTTGCCGGCCTGGGCGGCGTTGTTCATCGCCTCACGGCAATGCCCTTGCCCGGCGTGCCCGCAATCTTGTTCGCGATCGCAAAGCCGAGTGCGGCCGAGATCGAGGTCGACGAATGCGCCGCGCCGAACGGATCATACTCAGACTCGCTGCGCTTGGTGAAGCCGGAGAGGCCACCGCCCATCCGCAACGTCCGAATCCGGTCGCGGCGTCCCGTCAGGATCTTGTGCGGGTAGCATTGATGCCCCACGTCCCACACCAGCCGGTCATCCGGCGTGTTGAACACATAATGGATCGCCGTCGTCAGCTCGACCACGCCCAGCCCCGACCCGAGATGACCCCCCGTCACCCCCACCGCCGATATCACCTCGGCCCGCAACTCATCCGCCAACTGCGGCAACTGATCCGCTGACAGCAAACGAATGTCGGCGGGGGTTTCAACCGTATCGAGCAACGGTGTTTCAGGGCGATGGGTCATGCTGGCAGATTAGCCGCCTCGCCACACTGAGTCGATTACCCCGGGGCCAGTGCACCGAATTGCACCGAAATGTGACATAAATGCATGAACAGGCGACCATGGCGCCCAATCGATGCGGGTCAAGTCAAACGATCAATCACAAGTCGCGCATTTACCTCGCACCTCGATCACCGGTCGTTCGGGCGAAAATCCAGCAGCTTCGGCCGCCGACCTGACGCTGCGGGTTACAACATCATTGTCGAGATGCGTCGTTTGGCCGCAGCTGTCGCAGACCAGAAAGATGCAATCATGCAGGCAATCGGGATGGGCGTTGGCGATATACGCATTCGCGCTCTCAACCCGGCGGGCCAGATTGGCAGCCACGAACAGATCCAGGATTCGGTACACGCTGTTCGCCGCCACGCGGCGCCCGGCCGCCTTGGACACCGCCTCAGCAATGTCATAGGCCGATGCAGGCTTGTCGAATCCCGCCAGCGCGGCGAAAATCTGCGCGCGCATCGCGGTCCATTGTTCGCCGGAACGTTCAAGCGTGGCCTGTGCCGCGCTCGCCAGGGCAACGCCTTGATGTTCGTGATGATGGTGATTGGCCATCAGGCCAATCTAGGCCTTCACCGTCACAGCGGCAAGGCAGTCAGCGAGCTGCGCGTTGGTTCAGATCATGACCGAGCGCAAGCAGACCGACGCCAACCAACGTAAACAGCGTTTCCCCGCTGCCGTCATGCGGTAAAGATACCGCCCCTGCCATTACGCCGAGCCCGAGCGCACCGATCGAAATCGGCATCATGAACCCATGCTGCAACACACCACGGCCGAGCGCCATTGCGCCAAGCAAGATCGCAACCGACAGGCCGATTTCATGCACGGCCGGCACCAGCAGCAGCCCGCCCGCCGAAGCAGCCAGGGCAAGCAGTACGGCGCTTGCAAGGCAATGCACGGCGCACAGGCCCGACAGGCCAATCGCGAGGCGATCAAAGCCAATTGTGCCAAAGCCAATCGGGCCGACCAAGCCGGAGAGTCTCAAACCGGAATTACGAAACATCGTCGTCATGCCAACCATCTGGCATGATCATACGGAAGTTACAATATATCATTGCGGGGATCGGGCAATTTTTATGAACTTGGTCGCCCGCGTCCGCCACCCCATCGCTACCACCGATAGGCGGTGGTGACGCGGCAGCGGCTTTAAGCTATACGTCTGCCATGCTCATGCAATCTGCTGCCATGCTGCGCGCCCGGCCGCGCGCGCTTTCGATCTGGCTATTCGCGGTCGCGGCGCTGGTGATCGTGATGATCATGGTTGGCGGGATCACACGGCTGACCGATTCGGGGCTGTCGATCACGTCGTGGAAGCCGATCAGCGGCACCCTGCCCCCCTTAAGTGATCAAGCTTGGCAGGCTGAGTTCGACGCGTACAAGAAAATTCCAGAATATCAGCAAATCAACAGCGGCATGACGATGGCCGGGTTCAAAGCGATTTTTTTCTGGGAATATGTCCACCGGCTACTCGGTCGCTTGATCGGGATGGCGTTCGCGGTGCCGCTGTTGTGGTTCGCGGTACGGCGGCAAATTCCGCGCGGTTATGGCGTGCGTCTCGTCGCATTGCTTGCGCTGGGGGGGCTGCAAGGGGCGATCGGCTGGTGGATGGTCGCCTCCGGCTTGTCCGCGCGAACCGATGTCAGCCATGTACGCCTCGCGGTGCATCTGACGACCGCGCTGATTCTGCTCGGCGGCCTGCTCTGGACGGCGCTTGATCTGCGCGCCTTGGCGCAGTTGCCGGTTGCGCGCCCGGCCCGGCTGACGCGGGCTGCGGCAATTGCCCTCGCACTGCTCGGGATCCAGATCATTTACGGTGCCTTCACCGCGGGGCTAGATGCAGGCTATGCCTTTTCAAGCTGGCCGCTGATGGGCGACGCGATCTTTCCCGCTAATGTGCCGATGCTGTCGTCGGCATGGGCCAATGCGGTCGACAACCCGATTGTCGTTCAGTTCATTCACCGCTGGTTTGCCTTTGCCGCTGCCGCCGGACTCGGCTTTCTGGCCTGGCAGACGATTCGGCATGGTGCCCGACTGGCAGGGTATGCGATCGTTGGCCTGGTCGCGTTGCAGATCATGCTTGGGATAGCGACGTTGATGACAGGCGTCGCCATCCCAATTGCGGTTGCCCATCAGGTGAACGCAGCGCTGTTGTTGATGGCGGCGGTGGTGGCCGCCCATCTGCTCGGGCGACGTGCAGCGAAGATCTGAGTTCGGATCAGCAGATGACGCTGCTGAACCACGTCATGCGAGCACGACCGATAACACTCCAAGGGACCTGGTATCCTGATACCCACTCGCAATGCCGCGCAGATGCTTGACTTTTAGGCACCCTCGCGTAAATGCCGCCCAACGACGCCGCTCCTTTCCGGGGCGGCGTGTTCGTTTTTACCGGCGGCGCTAAGCTGCCAAAGCAAAGAAGGTCTGGCCCCATGAAGGCGCTGATGAAGACCACCAAGTCGGCCAAGCCGCACGAAGTGGAAAAAAAGTGGCATATCGTTGATGCCGATGGCCTGGTGGTCGGTCGCGCGGCGACGATCATCGCCAATGTGCTGCGCGGCAAGCACAAGCCCAGCTTCACCCCGCATGTCGATTGCGGTGACAATGTCATCGTCATCAACGCGGACAAGATCCGGTTCACCGGCAAGAAGCTGAAGGACAAGATTTATTACAAGCACACCGGCTATGCTGGCGGCATCAAGGGCGTGGCAGCGGGCAAGGTGCTCGAAGGCCGTTTTCCTGAGCGCGTGCTCGAAAAGGCCGTTGAGCGGATGATCCCGCGCGGGCCGCTGGGTCGTGATCAGATGCGCAACCTGCGCGTCTTTGCTGGCCCCGAGCATCCGCATGCAGCACAGGACCCGCAAGTCCTCGACATCGCGGGCATGAACCGCAAGAACAAGGTGGGCAACTAATGTCCGATAATCGTCAGTCACTTTCCGATCTGGGTTCGCTTGCCGGCGGTGCGCCGCAGGCGCCGCGCGACGCCGCCACGCTGGGCGACGTCATGCCCGTCAACAATTCCGGTCCAAAGCCAGAGCCGATGCCGCTGCGTGAGCAGATCATCGACAAGCAGGGCCGCGCTTACGCCACCGGTCGCCGCAAGGACGCCGTTGCCCGCGTCTGGATCAAGCCGGGTTCTGGCAAGATCACGATCAACGGTCGTGATCAGGAAGTGTATTTCGCCCGTCCAACGCTGCGTCTCGTCATCAACCAGCCCTTCGGCGTTGCCGAGCGGACTGGCCAGTATGACGTGATCTGCACGGTTAAGGGCGGCGGGCTTTCGGGCCAGGCCGGCGCGGTCAAGCACGGCATCAGCCAGGCGCTGACCAAGTATGAGCCGGTGCTGCGTGCCCCGGTGAAGGCGGCTGGCTTCCTGACCCGCGACAGCCGCACGGTCGAGCGCAAGAAGTACGGCAAGGCTAAGGCCCGCCGCAGCTTCCAGTTCTCCAAGCGCTAAACGCAGCCGTCATGTCAGCGCATGCTGGCCTGTCGGGTTGAAAATTGGGCGGTCCGTTCATCGGATCGCCCTTTTTTCATTGGGGCAGATCAAGCGGCGCGAAGCCGCGAAATGAAATCATCGGACACCGCCAGCAGCTGCTGTGCCGTGTCGGACAGGTTGACGGCGGCGCCACGCACCTGAGCCGATAGCTGAACCGCCGCATTGGCTGCCCCTGCCATATTCGAAATCCGCTGCGCCATCGCATCAGCACCGGTTGCTACCTCGCGGGCATTGTTCTCGATCACGCTAGCGGACGCGTGCTGGGCATCGACCGTTACCGCAATCTTGTCAGCGGCATCGGCAAGGTCGGCAATTGCTGTGGTAATATCGTGCAGGGCCGTTCCCGCCTCGGTCGCACCGTCCTGCACGCCAACAACGAGGCCGCCAATCCGGCGCGTCGCATCCGCAGTTTGCCCGGCAAGACTTTTCACCTCATGCGCAACCACCGCAAAGCCCGCCCCCGCCGGGCCGGCTCGTGCCGCTTCGATTGCGGCATTCAATGCCAACAGGTTGGTTCGGGCGGCCACGGCATTAATCCCGTCGACAAAGCTGACGATGTCTGTGGTGCGTTGATACAGCGCATGCACGGCCTGGTCGGTTGCCTTGCTGTTGTCGCGCGCCGTCTCGCTCAGCCCGGCTTGGCGCGACACATGACTGGCGATGTCATGAATTGAATGGGTAAGCGTCGTAATCGCCGATGCCACGCTGCGCGCATTAGTTGACGCATGCGCAGCGGCTTTAGCCACATCCCCGGCCTGCTGCCCAGTTTCATCGGCCAGCTCGTTCAGCGATCGCGCCGATTGCTGTAACTGTTGGGCAGCCGTCGCCACCGCCATTGCCACGGCGGAAACCGATTTTTCGAAGCTGGCGGCAAGCTGCAACATTTCTGCATGGCGTGTAGCCGCCACGCTATCTGCCAATGCCCTGCGCGCGCGTCGCTCTTCGGCGGCCGAAACTTCGGCAGCTCCTGCCTCTGCTAAGGCTCGTTCGGCCCGTGCTTGAAGCGTCGCAGCCTCACGCGCCATGGCATCGCTACGGGTTCGCTCGTTCGACTGATTAACGATCAGGATGCGGAGCCGTTCAGCAATATAGGCAAGAACCGCAAATTGCATCACCACAGCGGAAGCGTGCAGCAGCACGCGTTCGAATTCGCCCCGCTGCGCAAACACCCATTCGGGCACCACATAACCAAGAAGCAAATGATGAACGGCGATGGTGGCGGATGCGAGCGCCAGCGGCTTCCAGTCGCACAAAATCGTCAACGCTCCCAGCGCAACGAAAAAGAACATGTGCGTGTCCATCTGCCACGCATGGCCCTGCAGCACAAAAACATGAATAGCGGGATGGATTGCTGCCATGATGGCCGTCGCCATCCGTGCGGACAAATCATGGTAGCCGCGCAGCACCGCCATTGTCGGCACGACGTTGACCAACATCGAGATCAGGATCGCCGGCAAATAGGCAAAGGTGACCGTCCCTCTGTCAAGCGCTGCCCCGCTGGCCATCACCGCCAAGCTGGCAGTCGAACCCCAGGCGCAGATGACGGCCAACTTTATCCCGCGGTTGCGCAAACCGTCCAGGTCGCTGTTCATCACGTTCCGTTACTCCGCTCCAGATTCTCTCCGCACAGCGCATACGGCGCCGCAAGCGCTAGACTGCCCTGACGCAACATTGCCGCGAACAGGGGAATCCCATGCGCATCGACAATCAACGAGCCGGGCAGCGGTCCCTTCCCAAGCAGCCGCACCTGCAAATTGGTCGCAGCGCCCGGTAACGCCGCAGACGCTTCAGGCGTTAATGGCACCAGCAACAGGCGCCCTTGAGATGAAGGCGTGAATGCCACGGCGACCAGCGCAGCCACACCCGCGCAACCCTGAAAAGCAAGGCTAGAAAAGGCACAAAGCGACGATCGACGGTTTCCGGTCATGACGCTGAGTTAACGAATGATGGTTATCTCGCGGTTAACCAGACGGCTCCTTTCGAGGATTTTGAGCAGCGTATTCGCTACAAACTCGGCATTTCACGCAGGTTCGTGAGGATCGCACCGTCATCGACATGTAGTTCGTTAAACGACGGACGCGTAGACCGGACCCGTTCTGACAAGGTGCCGGCCCCGATCAGCCGGACGATGCGATCACCCACCGGATGCGCAATATCGAACGGATCATGCACATGGCCCGTCAGGATCGCATCCGCGCCCGCCAATGCCAGCGCCGACAACGATCGCGGGCCGTGCCGGGTTCGCGCGGTGCCGCTGGTGCCCGTTTCGATCAATGGATGATGACAAGCGACGATGACGGTCGCCCCCTCCGGCGCCGCGCCTATACCGGCCAGTGCGAGCGCCAGCTGGTCACCGCGAACAATGCCCTTTGACCAATTGGGCCGCAACTGGAACCGCGCCGTGGTGCGCAGCGGGACGATATGAACGCCGGGAAGATCAAGCGGTCGTTCGATCAGCCGTTCGAGCCGACCATAACGGGCATAGGGCCGGAACGCGCGCATGAACGGGTTGAAATAGGGCAGATCATGGTTGCCAACTTCGACCGTTGTCGGTCGGTCAAGCGCCTCCAGCCAACGCGCCGCCGCATCGAATTCGCGGCGACGCGCCCGCATCGTGATGTCACCGGTGACGATGATCGCATCGGGCTGTTCGTTGCGAACGGTGGTGGCAAACCAATCGAGCGCGGCGCGATCTTCTGCCCCGAAATGAATGTCGCTAACATGGAACAGACGGATCATTCGGATGACAGCGTGCTGATGAACCGGGCAGCGGTCTGCGCGCCCGTGATGGGAATGCCGGGGGGCAGCTGCTGCGGTTCGCCGTCGAACAGGGCGAGCACTGGTTTGTCGTTCAGGACGTGGACGCTCGTCGCCCGCACCTCCGTTACCGATGTTGCGGCAACCCAATCGCCGGTAAGCCAATCCCAACCGAGCTGTGCGATCGATCGCCAATCTCGCGCGTCGATGGCGGCCAGCTGCAGCGAATCCCCATCGGGCGTTACCAGCACGGCTTGTGCGCCGGACGGAAGCCCTGGTGCACCACCGATCCGGATGCCGCGACCAAAGGTGCGCGCCCAAGCGTGGCGAATGGCCCGGCCGAGGCCGCGCAGCCGGCCCGCTCGCACCAGTTCACGCGCATGGACCCAGCTCGCCGCCGGGCCCAGAATCAGCCCAACAAATGCGCGGTGATCGGCCGCCGCGACAAAAGAAAGCGCAATCCGTTCGTGGTGTTCGTGCATCGCACGGATGATGGCGGCGGGATCGGCATCGCCATGAAGTGCCTTGGCGAGCAGGTTCATCGTGCCGCCGGGCAGGATCAGGATCGCGCCATCCCAGTCATCAAGCGCGCAGATCGCCGCGTTGATCGTGCCGTCACCGGCGAACAACACGACGGCATCGACATCGGCGGTTTCGAGCATAGCGCGATTGGGCAGCTGATCCTCTGGAAAGATCGTGCGCCCCACAACGGTGAGCGAATGATCGGCAAAGATTGCCATCAACGCCTCGCATTTTTCGACCGTCGACGATCCGGATCCCGGATTGGTAATGAACCACAAATTTTTCATCGATGCTCAACGTCCGATACGGGATTTGGTCCCCAGGGGTCTTGCGCGTCACGAAAAGTCACGCAATGGCAATGTCCCACGTGGCTTTTTCCGTGTAACCACCGCCCGACATGCGCACCTTCGAATCGCGACATGTCGAGCAGGCCGGCGCAACCCGGCACTCGATTCAGGAGCAGGATCAAATGAACTCTCACTCCACAACTCGTTTTGGCGGCATCGCGCTTGGCGTTGCCGTTTCTTCGCTCGCGCTGGCAGCATGCTCGCCCCAGCCGACGACCGAAAAGGCTGAGGCACCCGCCGCCGAGGCAACCGCTGCTGCCCCAGCCGAGAACGCTGCAGTACCAGCAGCACCGGCAGCTGCCGCTGGCGTCGCCCCCGATAATGTCGACACCGTCAGCGGTGCGAAGTTCGCATCGTTCACCGGCGATGCCACCAAGGGTGAAGCCGTTTTTGCAGCCTGCAAGGTTTGTCACGCTGTTGAAGCCGGCGTGAACAAGATCGGGCCGTCGCTCAACGCCATCGTCGGCCGCAAGGCTGGTGAAGTCGCAGGCTACACCTATTCGGCAGCCAACAAGAACAGCGGCATCACCTGGTCGGCTGAGAAGATGTTCCAGTATCTGGAAAATCCGCAGCGCGTCGTTCCCGGCACCAAGATGACCTATCCTGGCCTGCCTGACCCGCAGAAGCGCGCTGACGTGATCGCTTATCTCGCCGCGCAGAAGTAATCATATTACCAAGTAAAAACTGGGCGGGTCTGGAAACAGGCCCGCCTATTTTTTTGTCCGCCGCCCCGGCCCGAAGCGCAAATCGGCAAGGTGGAATGGAAATGACAGCGTTAGCGGCAGCGCTATCCACACCCAGCCCTGCCCCGTCAGCGCCGCGCGCAATGCCAGCATCATCAACAGGCCGGGCATCAGCCGACACATGATGGCAATGACCAGCCAGCGCCGCCGCAACCGAAGCCAAACCGCCTCCAAAGCGATCACGATCAGAACGACATCGGCAGCGATACCGCTCGCGAACAGCCACACCAGCGTGCTTTCAGTCAAGAAAACGGGCCGTTGAGCCGCACGATGGCCAGGTTGAGATATCCTGCAAAGGTCACCCACAGGATATAGGGCACCACCAAAATCGCCGCCATCATCGATCGACGCCACGAATAGACGATCAGCGAGCCGACCGAGAGCCAAAGG
Source organism: Sphingomonas sp. 28-62-11 (assembly GCF_002278865.1). Classification (NCBI taxonomy): domain Bacteria; kingdom Pseudomonadati; phylum Pseudomonadota; class Alphaproteobacteria; order Sphingomonadales; family Sphingomonadaceae; genus Sphingomonas; species Sphingomonas sp. 28-62-11. The sequence continues at coordinate 10,154 of NZ_NCGB01000014.1, forward strand.
AAAACGACCTCAATCAGCGCCCAATCCGGCCGCTGCAGCCGGAAGAACAACAGGCTCCACAGGATATTGAGGAAGCCATTCATCGCCCAAAGCGCGACCAGACCTTCGGACTCGCGCCGGGTCTCCATCGCTCGCCAGGCTGTGACCACGGCGATCACATTGATGGCATAGATGGCCGTCCAGGCAACGCCATAAGCCGCTTCGGGCGGCGCCCAGCGCGGCTGAACCAAGCCATCATACCAAGGGCCTGTCACGGTAATCGTCGACCCCATGATCGCGACGATGGCGGTTGCCAGCGCCGCAATCAGGATCGGGAACAGCGACGCTCGGGTCATGCCGCCACGCCGCGGATCCCCAGCAAATGGCCCATATCCTTCAGGAAGATACGCACGTGCGCCATTGGTTTACGGCGGACAAGCTCCTTGTTCATATAGGCCTGCCAGGTCAGTTCCTGAACATCCTTGTCCTCGCAGATCTTCACGAAGCGTTCGCGACGCTTGTCATTGGCGTACCAAAAATACTGCATGATCCCGAGTACCCAGAATACCTTGCCATGAGCGCGCATGAATTGCTTGCGCGCGCCCTTCAGCGCGCGAGCGTCGCCGGTAGCGAGAAAGTCCTGCACCGCATCCGCTGCAAAGCGACCAGCGGCCATCGCATAATAAATGCCCTCGCCGGAAGCCGGTGCGACGACCCCAGCCGCATCGCCGGCGACCAGAACATCGCGGCCATTATCCCAACGCTTCAGCGGCTTGAGTGGGATCGGCGCGCCTTCGGTACGGACCGTTTCGCAGGCAGCCATGCCATTATCGGCGCGCAACCGCGTGATCGCATCGCGCAGTTCATAGCCCTTGTTCGCGCTGCCAACGCCGATGCTGGTCGTCTCACCATGGGGGAACACCCAGGCATAAAAATCGGGCGAGTATTTGCCCTGATAGAGCACGTCGCAGCGCGACGGATTGAATGCCGCGCTCGCGGGCGGCGATTTGACGATCTCGTGATAGGCGAACACGCACGGAATGCGGTCGGCGCCCGGAATCTCCTGCCGCGCGACGCCTGAGCGGGCGCCATCAGCGCCGATTACGCAGCGCGCGCGGACGCGGTGCTCCTCACCCCCGCGTCGCTCGGTATAGACGACCACAGCGCAACCGTCGGCATCACGATCGATCCGGGTAAAGCTGCCGGTTCGCCGTTCGGCGCCTGTAAGTGCAGCGCGTGCCCGCAGCCATTCGTCAAACACATCGCGATCGACCATCCCGACAAAGCCGTCGCCCACCGGCATATCGACTTCCTTGGTGGATGGCGCGATCATGCGGGCCGATGTTGCTTTGGCCACAAGCAGGTGATCGGGGATCTCGAAATCTTTGATTAGCCGGGGCGGGATAGCGCCGCCGCAGGGTTTGATCCGTCCGGCACGATCGAGCAGCAACACATGCTTGCCCGCGCGCGCCAAATCAGTCGCGGCGACCGAACCCGATGGGCCACCGCCAACGACGACGACATCGAAATCGACGTGGGAACGTTGCTGATTCATCATGCGGCCACCTCCTGCGGCAAGTTGACCCTTGCGGGTGCATTGGGGCTGGCCGAACGGCGCGCCGGATCACGCGATCGCGATACGCTCATCGCCAGCCAGGCAGCGACGAGGAACAATGCCGCCTCGCCTGCAAAAACGATCAGGAAGGCAGGGGCATCGGCCCCGGCCAGCGCGCGACCAATATCGACGCCAACCGCGCCGATCAGCCCGCCCAAGCCGAAAGCAATGGCCTGCGATGCACCCCAGACACCCATTCGGATACCCGATCGGGATGGGCCCTGGGCCCCGGCCAGCCCCATCATCGCGCCAATCGCGGCGACCGCGAACACGCCATTGGCAAAACCGAGCAGCACTATGTTGATTGTCAACGGCCAGGCCGCACCCACTTGCGCTGCCACGGCCAGCCCGGCCAAAGCGACGGCCGAACCAACGCACCCTCCGACGATCCACCGGCGCAAGCTAGCGGGCGTGCCGCCACCAAAGGCGCTGCCCAGGAAGCCGACCACAATCATGCCAACGAGAACGCCGCCATGCTGCATTCCTGAAAGCTGGGTCGATTGGCCCGGGGTATAATCGAACAACAGGCCCGCAAATGGCTCCAGGATCATGTCCTGCATCGAATAGGCGAGCATCGAAAGAAAAACGAAAATCGTGAACTGGCGCGCATCCGTTTCAGCCAGCATTTCACGCAACGCTGCGCCGAACCCAACTGACGGGGCATCCTGCGCTGCAACCATTAGTCGCTGCCTGGGGTGTTCAAGCCCCCACAACGCCAGCAATGCGACCACAAAGGCGACCAGCGCGACGCCACTCGCCACCATCGCCAGCCGCTGCAGCGAATAAGGATCGATCAACGATCCGGCGACACCCGCAGTGATGACGATACCAAGCACCATCATGATCCAGGTGATTGATGCCGCAGCGGCACGTCGCTCGGGCGCAACCTGTCCTGCCAGCAGCGCGAGCAATGATGTTCCCGCCGCGCCGACACCCGCGCCGATCATGCTGTACCCGATGACCGCAACGAAATAGCCAAGTGCAACACGCTCCGCGAGTAACGGCACCGCGTTCACCGAAACCAACGCGCCAATTGCCAGCAACGCCATCCCGAACACGATCCACGGCGTGCGGCGATTGCCCTGATCGGAACCATGCCCCCAAGCCGGGCGCGATAGCTGCACCGCATAATGCCACGCGACCAACCCGGCCGGCAGGGCAGCGGGCAGCGCATATTCCACCACCATCACGCGATTGAGAAGTGACGTGACCAGCATGACCATTGCACCGATCGCGCTTTGGACCAGTCCGATCCGGACGATACCGAGCCATCCGAGGGTCTTCGTCGACATGTTTGTTGTCATAACCCTACCGCTCCGCCCAAGCCAAAGGCCGCCGCCAACATGCCGAAAACATACAATGTCGTGCCCGTCGCGTTGTACCAGGGCGTGTTAGCGCGCGGATCGTACAACAGGCGCGGCATCAGCGAGAGTTGCGCAATCACCAGCACGCCGACGATCAGCGCGGCGATCTGATGCCCCCATTGGCCAAGCAAAATCACCACCACAACTTGCGGTAGCGCCATCGTCACACAGGCAATCTGCGCAGCGCGATCGACCCCGAGTATCGCTGGCAGTGAGCGGACACCCATCTGGAGATCGCCCTCTACTGCCTTGAAATCATTCAGCGTCATGATGCCATGCGCGCCGATGCTGTAGAGCAGCAGGATGATCAGAATATCGGCGCCCGGTAAGGTGCCAGCCATCACCGCAGCGCCCGTAAACCAGGTAAGCCCTTCATAGGTGAGCCCAACGACACCTGGTCCCCAGATACCGCTCATCTTCAGCCGCAACGGCGGCGCGCTATACGCCCAGGCGCAGGCAAGCCCAAGGCAGGTCGCCGCAAACACCCATTGCCCCGCGATCAGCGACACAGCGAGCGACAGCACGGTGCCGCCGATAGCGATCCAAAGGCCCCATTGCCCAGCAATCCGGCCCGACGGAATCGGGCGTTCGGGCTGGTTGATGGCGTCGACATGCCGGTCGAACCAGTCATTGATTGCCTGGCTGTTGCCGCAAACGAGTGGGCCGGTGAGCAGAATGCCGATGATGACAAAGGGCCAGCGATCGGCAAGCGATTCGCCCGACGAAATACAGCCACACATGAATGCCCACATCGGCGGAAACCAGGTGATTGGCTTCAGCAATTCCAGCACGTCGCGAGGCGCGGGTGGGCGCAGGTTTAGGGTCGACATTCCAGCGTTGGCCATGGCCGCAAGCTATGGTTGACACCCCAAAGTGTCAAACCAAATTGTCACCTACAGCGCGTCATTTGCCGGAATTTCAATTGGCGTCGGATACGAGATTGCCCAGCCCATGGCGGTGCAGTTTGGAATACAGGCTCTGCCGGCTGACCCCCAATATTTCGGCGGCCGATGCGCGATTATCTGACGTGTAGGTCAGCGCCGCTTCGATACAGAGCCGCTCGATCAGATCGGTCGATTCGCGAACGATATCCTTGAGCGACATCCGCCCGACAAGCTCCGTCAATTGCTCAACCGAACGCGGCAACTGCTTGTCATTGGCCGGCGCGTCACGCAGCCGACGCCCGACATTGCGGATGGAAAAGCCATAGCAATAGCCGTCGCCATAAGGGGCCGACACCGCAGAAACCTCCACCTCCTCCTGCGTGTTCGCCCCACCCCGGAATATCGCCGACACGTTGCGCACCGAACCATGCTCGCGGAGCTGGCCCAGAATAAGGTCAAGATCGATACCGGGTCGACCGAGCCAATCGCCGAGCTTCAATCCGCGGAGCCGATCGATCGACGCCGTCTCGGTCAATTCGACAAACGCTGCATTCCCCGTCAGCACGCTCATCGTCGCATCGACTAACACGAACGCATCGGGCATCCGTTCGATCACGTCGAATAGCTTGGCATCATGTTGATGCCCCTCCGCCGGGGCATCGACCGCCGCAATGCGGACGAGCAGCAGCGACGTTCGCGCCTGGCGGAACAGCCGCGCGGAGAACGTGGCATCGATGGGCTGGTTCTTCAGGCGCAGCATCACCGGCTGCACATCGTCGGACGCCTCAGCCCCGCCGAGATGCGCGATAAAGGACTCGCGGTCCTTGGGTTCCACCAGCCCGCTAACCAGCTGATCGCTGAGCGCGCCTTCTTTGCTGCCGAACAATTTGTGTGCGGCCGGGTTCGCTTCCCGAATACGCCGCGTGGTCGCATCCACAATCAGCACCGGTTCCGATGCCATGTCGAACAACAACCGATACCGTGCCTCGGCCTGACGCAACCGCACATAATCGCGCTCTAGCGATTGCTGCGTCTGCAGCAGACGTTGCTGCATGACGGCAGCACTGCGCATGTCGCGGCCGATCGCAATGACCTGGCCCGCCTTCCCCATGTTTACCGTCAGATAGCGGACAGGCAGGTCACCCTCGAGACCGAGATGATTGATCTGACGCCACCGCGCCGGCAGGTTTGCCGCTGCGTCGGCCAACATATCCTGCACTTTGCCCCGGCTGTCGGGCGTTGTGCTTTCAATCCAGGGTTTGCCGATCCAGTCGGCCAGGCCGCTACCAACCAGTTCGGCTTCGGCAATCGCCACGTCGAGAATGATGCCGCTGGCATCGAGCACAAAGGCGATATCGCCCACTGATCCGAGCAGGGCAGCGGTCACAGCGGGAGATAAGGCGCCCGGAAGCTGATCGGGAGCCGAGAAGGGCCGCGATCGGAGAGGGGCGTGATGCTTGTTCATCGGCGAGCCGCCGCACTCCCTTAGGCCCCGAGTAAACCATAGGCGAAATCAGACAGCCGGTTTGCTGCCGATCGCTTCAACCAATGCCAGTGCCGTTTTCACCGCGACCTTTGCGTCAGACGCCGTGCCATCGGCACCAACGTTTGCCGCGAGGTCAGGATCGTCAACGAAAATGCGACCACCGACCATGACGCACAGATTGGGGTTTCTGGAGACGTTTCGCAACGCAACAATAACTGATCCGAGCGGCGCAATATGGTAGTCGCAGCTGATGGTCAATCCGATCAGATCGAACCACTCGCCGGCAACGCGCTCAAGCAGATCAGGCGTCGACGCTTCGCTCATCCGGTCAGTCAGCCAGCCTTCCCGGCTGAACAATTCCTCGACCACGATCGTGCCAAAACTGTGTTGATCGCCGGGCATCGATGCAAAGAGTGCGCGCTTGCCCGGTCCGACACGGCGCTCAGCGGGCAGCCGTGCGCCGAGTTCGTGGACGATTTCCTGCAGCCGCCAAAGTCCCATCGTAACGTCAACGAAGTCGCAGCGATCTTCTTCCCAATATTCGCCGAGTCGGCGTGCGGCGGGGGCGAGCAGATCGACCATCACCGTATCAATGCCAACACCACGATTCAGGATGCCCTCGACATAAGCGAGCAGATGATCCGCCTCTACCTGAAGCGACAGTGGCGCGAACTCGTCAATCTCTTCTGCCGTAATTTCGCCCGATCCGCGATTACCGCAATGCTTGCCGGCAAGCGGATGCGAAGCAACCAGGCGGGGGATGATTTCACGCTCGACAAGGTTTGATAGCGACTGATCGTCAATACTGGAGGCGACAGGAAATGGAGGTGAAATCTCGCTGGATTCGGCATCGCGGACAGGCGATTTTTTCCGATAGGCAGAGGCGATCTGGGCCCCAAATTCCAGCAATGAAGCCATTCCTCGACGCTCCCCACCACCTTAATATGCTTCACGCATATCAATGCTGACAGGCCATTTTTGACTCTGCCGACGATTGCGAAGGCTAAGCCGATTATCCAGCCCTGACAATATCCCAATTGTGCCGCAGCGCACCATATGTCAAAAAGTTTGGACGTCAGTTTAGGTTGACACTTTGCCGGGGGGTGCCTTAGTCTGATCACAATGTGGCAGGTGACCAAATGCGGGGAGCAATGCGGGTGAGTACGCCGCAGTACGATCAGTTCAGAAAGTCTTTGCGGCCGACGCCCCCGGCACCGCTCTACACGCCCGAGCAGCGTATCCGCCGCGACAACAGCAAATGGACGCTGGTCCAGGGCATTTTGGCCCCCGTCCAGTTCCTGATTTTTCTGATCAGCCTGTTCCTAGTGATTCGCTATCTGCAGACCGGGGAAGGCGCGTTCGCCGCGACGGTATCGATCGTCGTTCGCTGCACTCCGCCTACCTCATCATGCTGATTGGCGATTATGGAAGCGAGCGGGACCGGATGTTCGTCGCGCTCGCTGCCTATGCGACTTACGTGATCAACGCGGGGCAGTTCATTCTGAAACTGCGCGCCGCGCGCCTGCAGTCTGCCCATGAAGACGCTGCCGCGAACCTGTCAATGCGGGCGGTTGCCGCATGACGGTGGCGATCACCCTGCCCCCGGTTCTTGGTGCGGCATCGGCTCATGGCGCGGATTGCGCGCCGGTGCTGCGCGAGCGGGGACAGCGGGAGGTTTTCTGCGGACTCACGGGCATCATCTGGCTTCACCGCAAGGTGCAGGATGCCTTTTTCCTCGTCGTCGGATCACGCACCTGCGCGCATCTGCTCCAGTCGGCGGCGGGGGTGATGGTGTTTGCCGAACCCCGATTCGGTACCGCGATCATCGAAGAACGCGACCTCGCCGGGATGGCCGATTGCAATGAAGAGCTCGACCGAGTCGTTGACCGGCTGCTTACCCGTCGCCCCGATATCAAGATGCTGTTTCTGGTCGGTTCCTGCCCATCCGAAGTGATCAAGCTCGATCTGTCGCGGGCCGCTCAGCGGTTGCAGGGCAAGCATTCGCCCAATGTTAGGATCCTCAATTATTCCGGCAGCGGCATCGAGACGACTTTTACCGAGGGCGAGGATGCCTGCCTCGCTGCTTTGGTGCCCGAGCTCCCCGCGCTGCCCGCCGATTCGCCGCAAGAGTTGATGATCGTGGGCGCGCTGCCCGACGTCGTCGAGGACCAGTTTTTGCGCATCTTCAAGGAATTGGGCATCAAAACCGTGCGCTCGCTCCCTGCGCGCCAGTCCGTAAATCTGCCCCCGGTCGGCCCCAACACCCGTTTCCTGCTCGCCCAGCCGTTCCTTGGTGAAACCGCCCGCTGCCTTGAAGATCGCGGCGCGGTGCGACTCGACGCGATGTTCCCGTTCGGGGCGGAAGGCACCGCCAACTGGCTCTACGCCGCAGCGATGGCGTTCGGCGTCGACGAAGCCGAATTCCAGCGCGTCATCGCACCGGGCAAGGCCCGCGCCATCCGCGCGATCGAGCATTGCCGCGCACAACTAAACGGCAAAACCATCTTCTTCATGCCCGATTCGCAGCTCGAAGTGCCACTCGCGCGCTTCCTGGCGCAGGAACTCGGCATGATCCCGATCGAGGTCGGCACGCCGTATCTCCACCGCCGCCATCTTTCGCAGGATCTCGCCTTGCTGCCCGCAACCACGCAGATCAGCGAAGGTCAGGACGTCGACAAGCAGCTCGATCGGGTGCGCGAGTCGCGGCCCGACATTACCGTTTGCGGGCTCGGCCTCGCCAACCCGCTGGAGGCTGAAGGGCTGACGACCAAATGGGCGATCGAGCTCGTCTTCTCGCCGATCCACGGCTTTGATCAGGCCGGCGATTTGGCCGAACTGTTTGCGCGCCCCTTGCGGCGGCGCGACGTGCTGAAGGTATAGCGGCCATGCAATTGACCGTCTGGACCTATGAAGGACCGCCGCATGTCGGTGCCATGCGGATCGCGACGGCGATGGAAGGCGTGCACTACGTGCTGCACGCGCCGCAGGGCGATACCTATGCCGATCTGCTGTTCACAATGATCGAGCGCCGCAACAAGCGGCCGCCCGTAACCTACACCACGTTCCAGGCACGCGACCTCGGCAAAGATACCGCCGAGCTGTTCCAGTCCGCCGCACGCGATGCCTATGCGCGCTATCAGCCGCAAGCGATGCTGGTCGGCGCGTCGTGCACTGCCGAGCTTATTCAGGATGACCCCGCCGGGCTGGCCGAGGCGATGCGCCTCCCGATTCCGGTGGTTGCGCTCGAGCTGCCCAGCTATCAGCGCAAGGAAAATTGGGGCGCGTCCGAGACGTTCTACCAGTTGGTCCGCGCGATCGCCGACAAGGACGCCAAGCCGCGCCCTCGCGAAGGGCGTCGCCCCCGCGTCAACCTGCTCGGGCCGACCGCGCTCGGCTTTCGCCACCGCGACGACATTATCGAGATTACCCGACTGCTCGAATCGATGGGCATCGACATTCATCTGACCGCGCCGCTCGGCGCGAGCCCAGCCGACATCAAGACGATCGGCGAGGCCGATTTCAACATCCTGCTCTACCCAGAAATCGCCGACACGACGGTGCGCTGGCTCGAAAAAACCTTCGGGCAAAAGACCGTCCGCACGATCCCGATCGGCCACGGCGCGACTCGCGATTTCGTGAATGAAGTCGCAGCGCTGGCCGGCGTCGATCCTGCTTCGGCGCTCGACCGGTCGAACATGCCGTGGTGGAGCCGCTCGGTCGATTCGACTTATCTCACCGCCAAGCGCGTCTTCATCTTCGGTGATGCGACCCATGCCATCGCCGCCGCGCGCGTGGCGCGCGACGAACTGGGCTTCGAGGTCGTCGGCCTTGGCTGCTACAACCGTGAGTTCGCCCGCGAACTGCGTGAGGCTGCTAAGCTGTATGGCATCGAGCCGCTGATCACCGATGATTATCTGGAGGTTGAGGACGCGATTGCCGCGCTCCAGCCCGAACTCGTGCTCGGCACGCAAATGGAGCGGCACATCGCGAAGCGGCTGCGCATCCCGTGCGCGGTCATCTCGGCCCCCGTTCATGTGCAGGATTTCCCGGCCCGCTACTCCCCGCAAATGGGATTCGAGGGCGCAAACGTGTTGTTCGATACCTGGGTCCATCCCCTCGTGATGGGTCTGGAGGAACATCTGCTGACGATGTTCCGCGACGATTTCGAATTCTCGGACAGCGCCGGTGCCAGCCATCTGGGCCATGGTTCGTCCGCGCCACACGCCAATCAGCACCCCGCCATCCCAAGCGAAATGGCGGAAAATGACAGGACGACCGTACCGAACACGGCCGAGTCATCGGCGGGCTGGGCCCCCGTCCTTGAACCGGAAGTGATGGCCGCAGGCGGATGGACCGCCGAGGCCGAAAAAGAGCTGATGAAGATCCCGTTTTTTGTTCGCGGCAAAGCGCGCCGCAACACCGAGCGCTATGCCGCGGAGCAAGGCCTGGCCACGATCACGCTCGACACGCTCTATGACGCGAAGGCCCGTTATGCGCGCTAATGTCCCCGCTCCCACCACGCCGGTTCGTGTTGTCGTCATCACGCTCGACAACCATCTTTCGGGGGCATTCCAGCGCGCACAACGACAATTCGACCAGGCTGGGTCAGGCGTGACGATCGGCTTTCATGCCGCTGCCGATTGGGAAGAAAAGCCCGAGACGCTGGAAGCGGCGCGGGCGGACATTCTGCGCGGTGACATCATCCTGTGCACGATGTTGTTCCTTGAAGATCATATTCGCGCCGTGCTGCCGCAGCTGATCGAACGTCGCGAAGCCTGTGATGCGATCGTCGGACTGATGTCTGCCGGGGATATCGTCAAGCTCACCCGGATGGGTGACTACCGGATGGACAAGCCCGCGACGGGCATGCTCGCGCTCATCAAGAAGCTGCGCGGCACCAACAAGTCCGGCGCAAGCTCGGGCGCCGGCCAGATGGCGATCCTGCGCCGCCTGCCGAAGCTGCTGAAATTCGTCCCCGGCACCGCGCAGGATGTGCGCGCCTATTTCCTGACGCTGCAATATTGGCTGGCGGGCAGCGACGACAATATCGTCGACTTGATCCGCGCGCTGATCGATCGGTACGCCAGTGGCCCGCGCCAGAGCCTGCGCGGCACGATGAAGGCCGCCGCGCCGCGCGAATATCCCGAGGTCGGCGTCTATCACCCTGCGATCCCGCAGCGCATGGCTGAATCGATCAGCGCCCTGCCCCGCCGCAATGGCACCAAGGGCACGGTCGGGCTGTTGATGCTGCGGTCCTATGTACTCGCCAAGGATGCAGCGCATTACGATGGCGTGATTTCCGCGATGGAAGCGCGCGGGCTCGATGTGATCCCTGCTTTCGCTGGCGGTCTTGATGGTCGCCCCGCGATCGAAAACCTGTTCATGAAGGACGGCAAATCGACCGTTGATGCGGTCGTCAACCTCACCGGGTTCAGCCTGGTCGGCGGCCCTGCTTATAACGACACGGCGGCCGCCGAAGCAATCCTGACCAAGCTTGATCGCCCCTATATCGCTGCCCACCCCGTCGAGTTCCAGACGCTCCAAGCCTGGGGTGCAAACCGCCAGGGTCTGCTCCCGCTCGAATCGACGATGATGATCGCGATCCCGGAGCTGGACGGCGGTACCCAGCCGATGGTGTTCGGGGGTCGTTCGGACGGCAGCGGCACGGCCTGCACCGGCTGCCAGCGCGGGTGCACCTTCCACGCCACGGGTGCGGTGCGCCAGATGGAAAGCTGCAGCGAGCGTGCTGAAGCACTGGCCGGGCGCGTGCTGAAAATGATCGAACTGCGCCGCGCGAGCGAGGCAGAGCGCCGCGTCGCGATCGTACTGTTCAACTTCCCGCCCAATGCCGGCGCCGCCGGCACCGCACAGTTCCTGGCTGTGTTCGAATCACTCCACGCCACGCTCACCCGGCTTCGCCTCGAAGGCTATGACGTCGAAATTCCTGCCACGGTCGATGATCTTCGCGAGGCGATCCTGGGCGGCAATGCATCGCGCTACGGCACCGAAGCCAATGTCCATGCCAAGGTCAGCGCCGACACGATCGTCGCCCGCGAAACCTGGCTCAACGAGATCGAGGCAAGCTGGGGGCCTGCCCCCGGCAAGCTCCAGTCTGACGGCACTTCGGTGCAGATCCTGGGTGCGCAGTTCGGCAATGTGTTCATCGGCATCCAGCCAGCGCTCGGCATTGAGGGTGATCCGATGCGGCTGCTGTTCGAGGGCCGCTTCGCGCCGACACACGCCTTCGCCGCCTTCTACCGCTGGCTGCGCGAGGATTTCAAAGCACATGCCGTGCTGCATTTCGGCACGCACGGGTCGCTTGAGTTCATGCCCGGCAAGCAGACCGGGCTGACCGCCGATTGCTGGCCCGATCGGCTGATCGGCGACATGCCGAACATCTATCTCTATGCCGCCAACAACCCGTCGGAAGGCGTGCTCGCCAAGCGCCGTTCGGGCGCGACCTTGGTCAGTTATCTCACCCCTGCCCTCACCAATTCGGGCGTGTACAAGGGCCTTGCCGACCTGAAGGCATCGGTCGATCGCTGGCGCAATATGCAGCCGGGTGATGAACAAGCTGCGCCGCTTGCCGAAATGATTGCTGTGCAGGCTGAGGCGCTCGATCTTGACGGCAGCGACGTCAGCGCGCTCGCTGCCAAGCTCTACGAAATTGAGCGCGAACTTATCCCACAAGGGCTGCATGTCGCCGGTCTCGCCGCGACCCGCGAAGAGCGGATCGACATGATCCTCGCCTCTGCCGAGGGTCGCGATCAGCCGATGGCGCGCGACACCGTCGAGGCGCTCGTCGATGGCAAACTGAAGCTCGATACGCCGCTGCTGAAAGACATGGCCGCGCTCGACAAGGCGCTGGCAACAAACCACGAACTCGATGGCCTGATCGCGGCGCTGAACGGTACGTACATCCACCCGGTTTCGGGAGGCGACATCTTGCGCAACCCCGAAATCCTGCCGACCGGGCGCAATATCCACGGCTTCGATCCCTTCCGCCTGCCTTCGGCCTTTGCGGTGAAGGATGGTGCCGAACAGGCACAGCGCCTGATCGATCGCAGCGTGGCTGACTCAGGGCACCTGCCCGAAACCGTCGCGATGGTACTGTGGGGCACGGACAATCTGAAGAGCGAGGGCGCGCAGATCGCCCAGGTGATGGCGCTAATCGGCGCTCGGCCGCGCTTCGACAGCTATAGCCGCCTTGCCGGTGCCGAATTAATCCCGCTCGCCGAACTCGGCCGCCCGCGTATCGACGTGATCGTTACCCTCTCCGGTGTGTTCCGCGACCTGCTGCCGCTGCAGACGCGGATGATGGCCGAAGCCGCCCTGCTCGCCGCCCAAGCCGATGAGCCAGAGGAGATGAACTTCGTCCGCCGTCACGCGCTCTCGCATCAGGCCGAGCATGGCTGCGATCTCGAAACCGCAGCGCTGCGCGTCTTCTCGAATGCAGAGGGTGCTTACGGCGCCAACGTCAATCTGATGATCGACGATGGCGCCTGGACCGATCCGAACGAACTTGCCGACAGTTTCGAACGGCAAAAGGGCTTTGCTTACGGCGTAAAGGGCGTGCCCGTTCGCCAGGCAGCGATCCTCGCTTCCGCGCTGAAAACCGTCGATTGCGCCTATCAGAACCTCGAAAGCGTCGAACTCGGCATCACAACGATCGATCAATATGTCGATACGCTGGGTGGCATCAGCCGCGCCGTCACCCGCGCCAAGGGCGGTGCCACGGCGCCCGTTTATATCGGCGACCAGACACAGGGCTCGGGCAAGGTCCGTTCCTTGCAGGAACAAGTCGCGCTCGAAACCCGCACGCGTATCCTCAATCCCGTCTGGACCGAAGGTCTGCTGAAGCACGGATATGAAGGCGTCCGTACGATCGAGGGCCATGTCACCACAACCATGGGCTGGTCCGCCACGACGGGGGAAGTCGATCCCTGGGTCTATCAGCGGATCAGCGAAACCTATGTCCTCGATGCCGAAATGCGCGAGCGGATCGCCGCGCTCAACCCGCGCGCATCGGCCCGCGTCGCCAACCGTCTGATCGAGGCGGTGGAACGCAAATACTGGTCACCCGACGAAGCTACTCTTGCAGCACTCCACGCCGCCAGTGACGAACTCGAGGATCGCCTCGAGGGTGTCGTGGCTGTCGCGGCTTAAGGAAAAACACACATGGCTCTACTCGACCCACCAGTCCGCGGCACCGATGGCGAAGGCTCCGTTCAGGTCCGCATGGATCCCGCCGATCGCATCGGCAATGCAAAGGTCTTCGCCATTTACGGCAAGGGCGGCATCGGCAAATCGACAACGTCGTCGAACCTGTCCGCCGCGCTATCGCTGCTTGGCAAGCGCGTGCTGCAGATCGGCTGCGATCCCAAGCATGACAGCACCTTCACGCTGACCAAGAAGCTGATGCCGACCGTCATCGACGTGCTCGAAACGGTGAATTTCCACGCCGAGGAACTCCGGCCGGAAGATTACATGTTTGAAGGCTTTAACGGCGTGATGTGCGTCGAGGCTGGCGGTCCGCCCGCAGGCACGGGTTGCGGCGGTTATGTCGTCGGCCAGACGGTGAAATTGCTCAAACAGCATCATCTGCTCGAAGAAACCGATGTCGTCATCTTCGACGTGCTTGGCGATGTGGTGTGCGGTGGCTTTGCGGCGCCGTTGCAACATGCCGAGCGCGCCGTGGTGGTTGCTGCCAATGATTTCGACAGCATCTTTGCAATGAACCGCATCGTCGCCGCCATTAAGGCGAAGTCGAAGAATTACGACGTCCGGATGGCGGGCGTGATCGCCAACCGTTCGGCGGCAACCGATGAGATTGACCGTTTCAATGAGGCGACCGGGCTGAAGCGCCTCGCGCATTTCCCCGATCTCGATGAGATTCGCCGCAGCCGCCTGAAGAAATGCACGCTTTTCGAAATGCCATCGTCGCCGGCCGTCGATGCCGCCTGTCTCGAATATAAACGGCTTGCTGCCCAACTCTGGGCGGGCACCGATGCGCTCGAAGCAATGCCGATGAAGGATCGCGAGATCTTTGAATTTCTGGGGTTCGAATGACGCAGACGGCGACCTATTCTGACTATCGCGGCAAGCTCGAAACCTATTTCGACAAAACCGCGAGCAAGGCCTGGGAACAGCTGACCAGCGACGCGCCGGTCAGCGGGGTGCGGGCGACCGTGCGCGCCGGTCGTAATGAAATGCGCGATACGTTGCTGTCGTGGTTGCCCGCCGACATGACGGGCTTAAGGCTGCTCGATGCCGGTTGCGGCACCGGCGCGCTGGCGGTGGAAGCGGCGCAGCGCGGAGCGGAGGTCGTTGCGATCGATGTGGCGGGCAGCCTGGTTGAAATCGCCCGGAAACGGGCACCGCAAGGACTGACGATCGATTGGCGCGTAGGTGACATGCTCGATCCGACGCTTGGCAGCTTCGATCATGTCGTCGCCATGGACTCGCTCATTCATTACAAGGCGTTCGATATTGTCGAGGTGATCCGCGGCCTGTCTGACCGTACCCGGGGATCGATGGTGTTCACCTTTGCCCCGCAGACACCATTGCTGATGGTCGCGCTTGGCATGGGGCGGTTGTTCCCGCGCAGTGATCGCTCACCCGCGATCATCCCGGTGCGCGAACGCCTGCTCCGCACGCTGATCAAGAACGCCGTCCCGACAGCGACGCTTGGCCGCGATCGCAAGGTTTCGGGTGGGTTCTACACCAGCCACGCCCTGGAGGTGCTGCTGGGATGAAGCCTGCTGCGACGACCAAGTTCTGGATGACGGCAGGCACGAAATTCCTGCCCTTTGCCGATGCGGCGAGCAAGGATTTGCCGCTGAGCCGGTTGCTGCGGCTGTCGCTGTTCCAGGTTTCGGTCGGCATGGCAGCTGTACTGCTTACCGGCACGCTCAACCGCGTGATGATCGTCGAGCTCGGCATGTCAGGCTCAGTCGTTGCGGCGATGGTTTCGCTCCCGCTGCTGTTCGCACCGCTCCGCGCGCTGATCGGCTTCAAGTCCGATCATCACCGCTCGGTACTCGGATGGAAGCGCGTGCCCTATATCTGGTTCGGCACTTTGCTGCAGTTCGGCGGCTTCGCGATCCTGCCCTTCGCGCTGCTGGTGATGTCCGGCGGTGGCCAGGGGTCGGCGCTTAGCGGTCAAATTGCCGCGGCACTCGCGTTCCTGTTCATCGGCGCCGGAATGCACACCACCCAGACCGCCGGGCTGGCGCTCGCCACTGATCTCGCCACCGACGAAACCCGCCCGCGTGTCGTTGCGCTGCTCTATGTCATGCTGCTCGTCGGTATGATGATCAGCGCGCTGGTGATCGGCCAGTTGCTTGTCGATTTCTCAGCGACGCGGCTGGTGCAGATCGTCTCCACCGTCTCGGTGATGACCGTGGTGCTGAACGTGATTGCGCTGTGGAAGCAGGAAGCCCGCAACCGCGCGGCGACCAGCTCCACCGCCCCCCGCCCCTCATTCAACCGGGCTTGGGCGATCTTCATTGCCCGGCCAAAGACGATGCGGCTGCTGGTCGCGGTCGGGCTCGGCTCGGCCGCTTTCAGCATGCAGGATGTACTGTTGGAACCCTATGGTGGCCAGATTCTCGGACTTTCCGTCGGCGCGACGACGTCACTGACGGCGCTATGGGCGATGGGCATGCTGACCGGCTTTTCGCTGGCAGGACGCCAGCTCAGCCGCGGTGCGGAACCGCATCGCTTGGCCGGCTTCGGCGGCGTCGCCGGTATTTTTGCTTTCATGATGGTGCTGTTCGCCGGCCCGATCGGTTCCCCTCCGCTGCTGGCGATGGGTGCCGCGGCGATCGGCTTTGGTGCCGGGATGTTCTCGGTCGGCACGCTGACTGCCGCCATGGCGCTTTCGGACGAAGACCATGCAGGCCTCGCGCTTGGCGCCTGGGGCGCCGTTCAGGCAACCTGTGCGGGTCTCGCCATCGCAATCGGCGCGTTCGCGCGCGATCTGATCTCGGCGGCGGCGGTCGCGCGCGATCTTGGCCCAACGCTGGCGGCACCGACCACTGGCTATGGCTTTGTGTACGCTGTGGAAATTGTGTTGTTGTTGGCGACTCTGGTGGCACTGGGGCCGCTGGTTCGCGGGAGAGACAAGGCGCAGACGTCGCGCTTCGGCCTCACCGAATTCCCCATTTGACGGATATGTGAAGGAAATTCCCATGAACCTCCAAGTCACCCAAGGAATCGATATCGCACTGATTGTGCTCGATGCCTTTTTCATCTTCTTCCTTGGCCTGGTGATCTACCTGCGCCGCGAAGATCGGCGCGAGGGCTATCCGCTTGAGCATGAACTCACCGGCCGCTTGGAAGGCGAAGGCGGGCTGATCCTCACCGCCCCCACCAAGTTCTTCAAGCTGCCCTTCGGCCATGGCACGGTGAGCGCACCGACCAAGGGCCGCGAGCCGTTGCAGGTTCCCGGTGCACGCAAGTCGGATTGGTTTGCAGGGGCGCCGATCGAGCCGACCGGTAACCCGCTGGTCGACGGCGTCGGCCCAGCCGCCTTTGCCGAACGCGCCAAGCGTCCCGATCTCGACTGGGAAGGCCATCCGCGTATCGTACCGATCAGCGCAGCACACGGCTTCACGATCGCGCGGCAGGATGCCGATCCACGCGGCTACACCGTCGTCGGCTGTGATGGCCGCAAAGCAGGCACGGTCAGCGACGTTTGGGTCGACAAGGCCGATCGCCTGATCCGCTATGTGCAGGTCGACACCACCGGCGGTCGCCAGGTGTTGATGCCGATGTTTGTCGCCTCGGTCAGCCGCGCCGGCCAGTCGGTGACAACGACTGCCATCACCGCCGCGCAATTCGCCGATGCCCCTGCCATCGAGGGCACGGGCGTGATCACGATGTACGAAGAAGAACGCGTTCAGGCCTATTTCGGTGGCGGCTACCTCTATGCTACGCCTGATCGCTCGGAGCCGCTGATATGATGACGGAATATGAGAATGAGCCGGTCCCCGGTCTGCCAGGCTTTCTGCCCAAGGGCGAAACGATGATCTGGCAGGGCGCGCCAAACTGGCGCGTCCTTGCCCGGACGGCGTTTCATACCGGGACAGTATCGGCCTATTTCGCTGCGCTGACGGCGTTCGCGCTGGGTGCGGCGGTATGGCGCGGGGTTGAGGCGCCATCCGATCTTGCCGGGGTCGGCCTCACGGTGGGAGGAGCAGTGATTGGCGTTGCCTTGCTCCACCTGCTTGCCTGGGCGGTTGCACGGTCGACGATCTACACACTAACCGATCGCCGCATTGTGATGCGTTTCGGCGTGGCGCTGCCCAAATGCATCAACCTGCCGCTCAACATTATCGGCAATGTTGATCTGCGCCACCGCACCCACGGCACCGGCGATCTCGCGATCAAGCTGACCAGCGAACAGCGGCTCGGCTATGCGGCGCTGTGGCCACATGCCCGCGCCTGGCACTATACCGTACCCCAGCCAATGCTGCGCGCCGTGCCCGATGTTGATGCAGTCGCCACATTGCTCGCCCGCGCATGTCTGTCGATCCAGACCGACGGCCGCGTGGTTCCTATCGAAACCGCAACCCGCCGCAACAAGGCGGAAGATCAGGCAGTCGCCGCATGACCAGCGCCCCGCATTCCCATCATGTTGATGTTCCCAAAGGCGCGCTGATGATGGCGGGCCTGCTAGTGGTATCGGCGATCACGGTGACGAGCATCGCGCGCATCGCGCAGATCCCGCCATCCGCATCACCGGTCCTGATGCGCGAAGCCACAAAGGTTGCGCCAGTCGCAACCCGCAAATTGCGGTTCAGCGATCGGGCGGACGGGGCCGTGATCATTGAGGATGTTGGCACCGGTGGCACTGCCTTGCTGCTCGAACCCGGCACGAACAGCGGCTTCATTCGCGGCGTCATGCGCGGCCTGGCCCGCGAGCGGCGGATGCAGGGTATCGATTCGAAGCCACCGTTCGATCTGACGCTGTGGAAAGATGGTGAATTGTCATTGACGGATACCGTTACGGGGCGTTCAATTGAACTCAACGCGTTCGGCACGACCAATCGGGCGACGTTCTACGATCTCCTCACCCGCCCGGAGACTCCTCGGTGATTTCCCTTTCGCGTACCCGGTTCGATACACCCTGCCGGATCGAGATTGAAAACAGCCATGAGCATTTCCATGCCCACGTCGAACTGGACGGTGGCATCGCCATCCATCCTGGCGACAAGGTGTTGGTGCACGGCGATCCGATCGTGATCGGCTTTGGCGAAAGTGCGACGTTTGACCGTATTGCCACGGTAGAGCGCGCGAACGCATTCGAACGCCTCTGGACGAAGTTCGCCGGTCACTTCGAGATGACCGAACTCTACGAAGTCAGTTTCCTGCCGCGGAGGACCGCATGAACGCCATTACCCCGATCAAGGCCGCACCCGACACGATGGCGATCGCGCGCGAAAACACCGTGCTGTCCCCGCGTTTCTACACCACCGATTATGTCGCGATGGACAAGATTGACGTAACCCCGGTTCGCGCCGAATGGGACAAGCTGATCGCGGAAATGGTTGCCGATCCCAACAAGCTGCATTTCAAGCGGACCAACCAGTTCGACGGCGTTATCGAGAGCCTGCCCGATGGCTTGCGCGAAGAATTCATCGATTTCCTGGTGAGCTCACTGACGGCCGAATTCTCGGGCTGCATCCTGTATGCCGAAATCCAGAAGCGCGCGAAGAACCCCGATATCAAGCAGCTGTTCCGGCTGATGAGCCGCGATGAAAGCCGCCATGCCGGTTTCATCAACGATACGCTGAAGGATGCCGGGATCGGCGTGGACCTGAGCTTCCTGACCAAAACCAAGAAATACACCTATTTCCGGCCAAAGTTCATTTTCTACGCGACCTATCTGTCCGAAAAGATCGGTTATGCGCGCTACATCACGATCTTCCGGCACCTTGCGCGCCACCCCGAGCTGCGCTTCCACCCGATCTTCAATTGGTTCGAGGAATGGTGCAACGACGAGTTCCGCCATGGCGAAGCCTTCGCGCTGCTGATGCGGAACGATCCCAAGCTGCTGACCGGTGCCAACAAGCTCTGGATCCGCTTCTTCCTCGTGGCGGTCTATGCGACGATGTACGTTCGTGACCACAATCGCCCGCAATTCCACAAGGCGCTGGGAATCGATCCCAAAGATTATGATTTCCAAGTCTTCCGCGTTTGTTCGGAGATCACCAAGCAGGTGTTCCCGATGACGCTCGACACTGACAGCCCGGCCTTCCGCGCCGGGTTGGAGCGGATGCGCAAAACCGCATTGGCGATCGACGCGGCAAAAGCGCAGGGCGGCATCATCGGCAAGATTAAGCAGATCGGGCATGTCGCCATAGCAGGCGTCAACTTTGCGCGGCTCTACTTCCATCCCGTGCAGAAGAACGCGTTGCCGGCCAATGTTCGGCTGGTGCCGGCCTGGTGACAATTCCGCCACTCTTTTTCGCATTGCTGATGTGGTTCATCGGGACAGGCGCTGTCGTCTGGCTCGATAGCCGCCCGCAGCACACCTTCAAAACCAGCCACCGGATCGCCGGACTGGTCGCGGTGATCGCGATGGGCGTGGTGTACGCTTATGGTGCCGATACCAGCTGGGAAGGTGCCTATGTTGCCTTTGCTGCTGCGATCCTGATCTGGGGCTGGCACGAAATGGGGTTCCTGATGGGGTTTGTCGCAGGGCCGCTGCGCACACCCTGCCCGCCGGGCGCCGAGGGCTGGGAACGTTTCAAACTGGCTACATCAACCGTCATTCATCACGAAATCGCGATCGCCACCAACCTGCTGGTGCTCGTCGCCATCACTTGGGGCCAGCCCAATCAGGCTGCGCCGCTCACTTTCGCCTTGCTGTTCGGCCTGCGCCTCAGTGCCAAATTGAACCTGTTTTTTGGCGTGCCCAATTTAAGCGACGAGATTTTTCCCGCGCATCTAGCGTATCTGAAAACCTATTTTGGCGCGAAATCGATCAGCATGCTCTATCCCTTTTCGGTCGCGGGCTGTGCCGCCGTCGCCATTTGGGCATGGATGAGCGCTGAAGCTGCCCCTACCAATAGTGGGCCTGCCGTTACCGCCACATTGCTCGCCGGACTTGCGGCGCTGGGCCTTGTGGAGCATATATTCCTGGTCCTGCCGGTTCGCGATGCGAAGATGTGGCGCTGGGCTTCTGCGTCTAAGCCGACGCCGCCAACCGCGGCGAAGGCCGCCACAATCGAATAGAATTTCGGGGAGGGTCGTTTCATGAATTACGAGGCATTTTTCCAGTCGGAGCTCGATACGCTCAAGGACGACGGTCGCTACCGCGTCTTCGCAGAGCTCGAGCGCAAGGCCGGTGCCTTCCCGCACGCCAAGCACTACACCGACGACGGTGTGAAGGACGTTACCGTCTGGTGCTCGAACGACTATCTGGGCATGGGCCAGCATCCCAAAGTGCTGAACGCGATGCACGAGACGCTGGACAGTTGTGGCGCAGGTGCTGGGGGCACGCGCAACATCTCCGGCACCAATCATCACCATGTGCAGCTTGAGAATGAACTTGCCGATCTGCATGGCAAGGAAGCAGCCTTACTGTTCACCTCGGGCTATGTCTCGAACTGGGCAGCGCTCTCGACGCTCGCATCGCGACTGCCGAATTGCGTGATTTTTTCGGACGCGCTAAACCATGCCTCGATGATCGAAGGCATGCGTCACAGCCGCGCCGAGTGCCACCGCTTCAAACACAGCGACCCGGCCGATCTCGATCGCTTGCTGAGCATGGTCGAACCCGGCCGGCCAAAGCTGGTCGCCTTTGAGAGCGTTTATTCGATGGACGGCGACATCGGCCCGATCGCCGAGATCCTCGACGTCTGCGAGAAGCACGGCGCGCTGTCATACATCGATGAAGTCCACGCTGTTGGCCTTTACGGTCCGCGCGGCGGCGGCATTGCCGAACGCGAAGGCCTGATGGACCGGATCGATGTGATCGAGGGCACACTTGGCAAGGCGTTCGGCGTGATGGGCGGCTATATCGCTGCGTCGAAGAACCTCTGCGATTTCGTCCGCAGCTTTGCCAGCGGATTCATCTTCTCCACCGCGCTGCCGCCAGCGATTGCTGCTGGTGCCTGCGCCAGCATCCGCCATCTGAAGGATAGCCAGGTCGAGCGCGATCGCCATCAGGAGCGCGTTGCGCAGGTCCGCCGTCGTCTTGACGCAACCGGTATCCCGACGCTCGACAACCCCAGCCATATCATCCCGGTGATGGTGGGCGATGCCCACAAGTGCAAAATGATCAGCGATTGGCTGCTGGAAAAGCACGGCATCTATGTTCAGCCAATCAACTATCCAACGGTTCCGGTAGGCACCGAGCGGCTACGGATTACCCCGTCGCCCGTACACACCGATGGCGATATCGATCGCCTGGTAACTGCTCTTTCCGAAATCTGGTCGCAGTGCGAACTCGCTCGCCGCGCTATGGCTGCCTGATCCACTTTAGAGCCGGGGTTGCTTTGGCATGAGCGACCCCGGTTACAGGCCCTATGAGCCGCAATTAACCCCACAGCGCATCGCCGACAGGATCTGGACTGTCGATGGACCGGAAGTCGCCTATCGATTTGCCGGACTGACGCTCCCCTGCCCCACCCGCATGACGATCGTTCAACTGGCCGATGGCCAGCTGTGGCTGCACTCACCGACCGCCTATACAGGCGCGCTCGGCGAGCAGGTGGCAGCGCTTGGAACGGTGGCGTGGATCGTCGCCCCCAACAGCTTTCATTATTGCCACATCGCTGCCTGGGCAGCTGCTTTTCCCGAGGCCGCATGTCATGTCTCCCCCGACCTTGCGCCCAAGCTGACAGCCACGCTGCCGGCGCACAGCCTGCTCGATGATACTGCGCCAATGGCCTGGGCAAGTGAGATCGACCAGCTTCTGGTGCGGGCAGGCAGCTTTACGGAGGCCGTATTCTTCCATCGCCACGCGCGAACATTGATCGTCACTGATCTGATGCAGAATTTTGAAGCGAGCCGGATCGGCGGGCGCTTCAACCGACTCGTCCTCCAAATCGGCGGCGCAACCGGGCCGCGCGGGACCACATCGATGGATGTCCGCCACGCGGCTCGGAAGCATCATGCTGTGATCCGCGCGGCAGCTGTCCAGATGGCGGCCTGGAACCCGGCTCGGATCATCCTGTCACACGGCAAATGCTATGATCATAATGTCCAAGAGGAGCTGGCTACTGCCTTTGCCTGGGCAAGAAGCCGATAGCGGAAGGTCCAGGCGTTCTTTAGCCCGCAACCGGATCGAACGCGTTCCCCATAAACAAAACGCCCTGCCTATCTGATCGATAGGCAGGGCGTTTTCGTCATTCAATTATCCCAGCTGAGACCAGCCACCCGAAATGGCGCGCGGATCACCGCGCGCCGCTATCGATTACTGCGCTGCGGTGGGCAGCGCCGTATTGCCATCCGCGGCCGCCACTGGCGTCGCTTCGGTCGGTTCGGTTGCTGGCGCTGCCGGCATCGCCATTGGTGCCCCTGTCAGCGCTGGGTAGTCCGCGATCATGCTGACACCACCCAGTGGCTTGGCCAGGCCCTGATGGCACGTCGTACAGTTGGTCTTCAGCACATCACCATAAGGCCCCTTGCGATTGGCAGGGAAGACCGAGGCGAGCGATGAGATGTACTTGTTGTTGATCTCACCAACCATCCGGATGCCGTACCAAGCACCAACACGCTGCGGCCGGCTATTGCTCCAGCTCGAGAATGAGTCAGTGTTATGGCAATAGGTGCAGTTGACATTCAACGCCGATGACATGTGCATCATCAACGCATAGGTTTTTTCGGTCCGGGCAATCGATGCGCCCGGTGTACCGCCCCGCAACGCCGCTGCGGACTGCACGCGGATGTTGTTCTTGGCACCCAGATAGGTGGTGAAGGGATCATAGGGCAGTGAGCTGAATGCATTGGCGTCAACCGGCTTGCCCTGACCGTGGCGATTGCTCATCGACCGCGTCGAACCTTCCGGTGCGTCTGCTCTGGCCCACACATTCTTTGGCACCGCATTGCCGCGGTGGCACGTATAGCACGTGACGCCGGTTTCCTTGACGTGCGGTTTCCAGTTCGCATTGATGTTGATCGTCATCTGCAACATTTTGCGGGCGACGACCTTGGTATAGACCTCGTCCGAAGCCATGTTGTTCGGGTTGTGGCAATAGTTGCAACCAGCCTCTGGCGGCGCGACCCACTGGGTAATCGCCGCCATCAGATGGTTGAACCGTTCGGAGCTCACATTCCCCAAGACCTTGACGTTCTGGTAGGTTTCGCTGGCCAGCGGTCCGCCATCTTCCGGCAAATCATAGGGCGGTGCCGGGACGTCCTGCGGGGTAATCCGGCTGGCCTTGATGATTTGCGCACCACCGGTGCCCCGATATCCCGTCTGTTCGATCTTTTTCGGGCCGAATTCGCAGCCCGAAAGGACCAGCATGAGCGATCCAGCAAGGACCGATTTGGTTATGGTGGCGACGCGGATCATTGCGGTGCTCCCGGCAGAGTTGCTGGATCGATGACCCCGGTGCTGGGATAGGATGGCGCATAGCCATTCTGTTGAGCCCAGAGATACCAGTTATCAACAACGGTGCCCGTCAGCAGGATGCCGATACCGCCCGTGAGCGTCGTCAGCACCGCAAACCACCAGGCCCAGCGGTGGATCGATTCCATCGTGGCGTTGAACCCCATCGTCCAGCGCCAGAAGAGCGCTGCGCGTTCGGATGCCGTACCACGATCGGTAATTTGCTCGATTTCGCGTTCACCGCCATACCGACCAACGGCCAGGATGGTGGCGCCGTGCATCGCGAACAGAAGCGTCGACCCGTAGAGGAAGGCGATCGAGAGCGCGTGGAACGGATTGTAGAAGAGGTTGCCGTAGCGGATCGAGAATGCGGCAGTCCAATCAAGGTGCGGGAAGATGCCGTAAGGCACTGCTTCTGACCAGCTGCCCATCAGCATCGGCCGGATAAAGCCAAGAACGAGCATCAGCCAGATCGCGCTGAGGAACGCCCAGGACACATGCGTGCCCATGCCCAATGCCAGTGCCCGGCGATAGGTGCGTGCCCACCAGAGCAATACCGATGCCGAGAAGAACAGACCGGTCAGGATGAACCAGCCGCCTTCATGCAGCGGCACGAATGGAGAGAAGCCATATTTTGGTGCCGGCGGTTCGAGCGACAGCCAGAACAGCTGGCGGACGAACTGGATCGGGTTCCAACCAACCGAGGCCAGCATGTTGAGCCCGATGATCTCAAAGGCAATCAACCCCAGGACCAGCGAGATCGACCCGAGCCAGCCCAGGTAGATCGGGCCGATCTGCGCGTTGCCGATCTTGCCCAGCCAGTAGAAGAAGCCACCGGCATTCGTGCGGGTTTCGTGCGGATCATTTGTCGGCGGCCCCATTTCGGGGGCAGCGCGCAGCTGAACCTGTGTAAAGATATTTTGATAGGTCGCCATGTTGCGCGCTCCTTAAGCCCAGATCGGCAGGTTGAGCCACCACGTCCACCATTCAGGCCAGCCGCGCGTCCAAAGCGGGCCGCTGATGATAATGCAGATGGCGCTCCAGAAGCCCGCCGAAAGCGCGAGAAACAAGCCGACACGGTGAATGCCGAGCGTGCCGACCGAGTAACCGATCGTATCGCGGAAAAAGGCGTCTTCATATTCGGGCGACTTTACGTCTTCGCCCTTTTGCGGGTTCACCGCGGACAGCACCAGGCCACCATGAAGCGCGAGTGCGAGCGTCGTCGTGAAGAAGAAGCTCACAGCGATCATGTGTGCCGGATTGTAATGGAAATGGAGATATTGGTAGCCGGTGTTCGACACCCAATCGAGATGGCTGAAGATCCCATAAGGGAAGCCATGCCCCCAGGCGCCCAGCAGCATCGGCCGGATCACGACCAGACTGACATAGGCGAAAATCGCGAAACCAAAGGCAATCGGGACGTGATAGCCCATGCCCAGTTTCCGGCAGATTTCAACTTCGCGCAATGCCCAGGAGACGAACGCACCGATCGCGCAGATCGTGATAATCTGCCACAAACCGCCTGCCTTCAACGGCGCCAGGCTCAGCCCGTAACTCAGGTCAGGTGGCGCGATGCTAATCAACCACGGGTTCCATGTTGGACCCAGGGATGCGCCGTACAGGATCAGTGCAGTACCAAGACTGGCGAAGAACGCCGTCGTGACGCCGAAAAAACCGACATAGAAAGGGCCGATCCAAAAATCGAAAAGGTCCCCGCCAACCAGCGTGCCTCCCCTTACGCGATATTTCCGCTCAAAGCTCAAGAGTGCCATGGAACAGCTCCTTCACCCGTCGGTATGCGGCGGGATGGCATGAATTAGGTGGTCGAGGACTGGACGGACCTGGGCGCTTTTCACGCCAATCAGGTCACGTCCGCCTCGACTGTCAACAACGTGACAAACGAGTTGTCACTGCAGGTCTGATCAGGACGCCGGCGCTGCCGGAGTCACTGCCGCTGCAGCTGCAGCTGCAGGCGGATTGGGTGCTTCGAGCCAATTGTAGCGATTGGTGCTCAGCAGGATGAAGTGAATCAGGATCGCGAGCGTGAACAGAAACACTGCCAGCGCTGTCAGGACCCTGCGCGGATCAAAAGTTACCCACATTCTCCACATGGCATAGTCTCCTTTTTATACGTTGGCCGAGTGGATCGGCGCTTCAACCGGCACCACGAGCGCTGCGGTGGCTTCATAGCCAGCCGTGCCCGGGAACCATGGCCGCCACTGCCAAACGAGGAAGTGGGCAATGATGGCCACAATGGTGAAGAACCCCATGCTGACCACGAACAGCTTGTGGAATTCCTTCGCTTCGTCGGGCGTCAGGTAGGTGCCCGGCCCCAGTCTTTCGTCGCTCATTTCGTTCGTTCCTTCATCTTCGTTCGACCCGACGAGATCAGGCGCGCGGCACGCGTCCCCCGGCGGCATCCACGCAGCGCGAAGCACCACGAAGATTGGTTGACCCGCATCAAGCGGGAATGGCTGGGCAAGGCGATCATGCACCCCTGCTTTCGGTAATCGCGAGCGCCAGGCGCTCGGCGGTAACTTTGGCTTCGCCCGCGCGGCGTGCACCGCGTTCGGCGGCATCGCGGATGCGCTTGGCGGCGGAAATGCGGACCAGCACCGGTTCGCGCTCGACGACCGCGTCGAGCTCGACCTTGGCTTCATCTTCCCACATCAGCTCGCGTTCCATTCGCGCCGGCGTCGCTTCGACCTGGTCGAGTTGGGCGGCGAGTGGGATGATGTTGAACAGCGCATCGAACAGCGCGTTGCACACTTCCTGGATGAGGTAGGTCGCGCCCGCATAGCCCATGTACGGCGTACCGGTATGACGGCGGATTGCAGCGCCTGGGAACGATACTGGCACGTAAATGCTGCGTGCGCCCGTCTCCGCCAGGTACATCCGCTCATTATAGCTGCCGAACATGATCAGCGGCGGATTGGTACGGATCGATTCAAGCACGGCGGCATTATCGGGCTTCACCCCGGCGGTGCGGCGATAGGAGAAGTTGCAGGGCAACCCCATGTCGTTTTCGAGGAAATTGCGGATGCCGCGTTCGTAGGTTTCCGTTGCGACCACCGCAAAGCTGGCCGTCGCAAAGAAATCCTGCGTCACTGACCGCCACAAATCCCAGAGCGGCTTAATGGTGGTGTGCTTTTCCTGCTCGATAAACGGCTCTGGATCGAGACCGGTCAACTCACCCAGCTTGCGCAGGAACAGGGTCGTGCTTTCCAGCCCGATCGGCGCCTGCAGATAGGGGCGCTCAAGCGCCTCGCACAGACCGCGACCGAATTCGCGGTACATGCACACATTCACATGCGCGTTGGCGAGTTTCTTGACGTCCGCCAAGTGACTACCGAGCGGGAAGACCATATTGATCTGCGCGCCAATCCCTTCGATCAATCGACGGATTTCGGCGAGGTCGGACGGCATGTTAAAGGTGCCGTACATTGGCCCGATGATGTTGACGCGTGGCTTCTCACCTTCGCGCAGTTCCTTCAGGCTCGGCACCTTTTTCGGCCCGAATTGCGTCCACAGCCAGGTCAGGGCGCGGTCGCCCGATTGCCACTGATCCTCGTCGATCGTGCGCGGCAGGAAGCGTTGGATGTTGGTGCCCTCGGGCGTCACGCCGCCGCCGATCATTTCGGCGATCGATCCCGTCACCACCACAGCGGGCAGATCAGGATCGAGCGTCTTCCAAGCCCGTTTCATCGCGCCCTCAGTGCCGTCGCGGCCAAGCTCTTGCTCGCCAAGGCCAGTGACAACGATCGGCAGCTCGTGTGGGGGAAGTCCGTCGGTGTAATGCAACACCGAGGTGACAGGCAGATTCTCGCAGCCCACCGGGCCATCGATGATGACCTGAAGTCCCTTGATCGCGGTGAACGCATAAACCGCGCCCCAGTAACCGCCCGCGCGGTCATGATCGAGAACAAGCGTCATGTGCCGATATGCTCCTCGGCCTTCGCGGCCGCGATGCGCTTGGCAGCGTACTTCGCCTTGAAGTCTGGGCGATCTTCGGGCGTCGTTTCCCAAATGCCGGCGGTGTGCCCCGTGCCGACGCCGTCGAAGAACGCGCTCATCTTGTCCATCCGCGCCTGATTCGCCATCGCGGCGTTGACGACCATCGCCAGGCTGCCTGCCCCCGCCGGCCCCATGAGCGGCCGCGCGGAAATCAGGTTGGTGAAGTAAAGCGAGGGGATCGATTTCTGCTTCGCGTGCTGGACGACGGGCGTTGTGCCGATCGCGAGATCGGGCCCATATTCGTGGATCGCCGCAATGTCCTGCTCAAGGCTGGCGCGGTATTGAACGCGGCAGCCATGCGCCTCCAGCCATTCGCGGTCCGGGTCCGACCAGCGGGTGCGGGGGCAGGCCGTGCCGACATAGGGCACGTCGGCGCCGCTTTCAATCAACAGTCGCGCAACGAGCAGTTCGCTGCCCTCATAGCCCGAAACGGTTATCCGACCCTTGATCGGGCGCGCGGCCAGCGCACCGGTAATCGCGGGCAGGAACTTGTTCTTGGAGGCGTCGATCTTGTCCTGCGCGATGCCGCAAGCTGCCCCGATCGCATCGAGCCAAGCCGCAGTGCCATCACGCCCAACCGGCGCGGAACCAACGACCGAACGGCCTGCCGCTTCGAATTCACGCACGCTGGCAGTGTAGAAGGGGTGGATGGCCGCAACGACGGCGCAGTCGAGTGCCGAATAGAGCTCGCGCCATTCACGCGTCGGTACGACCGGGCCTGCCGCAAGGCCCAGCGGCTCCAGCATAATGCCGATGCCTGGCGGGTCGGCCGGGAACATCTCGCCAAGGAGAGTCACCGTCGGCCGGTCCGGTCGTTCTTTGGGCGCGGCAACGGGGCCAAGCTCGGCCTCCTTGCGCGCATAGTTGAGCATTGCGCCTGCCAGCACATCCTTCGCTTCGGCATGCGTCGGTACGCCGAAGCCGGGGACGTCGATGCCAATCACGCGGACGCCGTTGATCTGGTCAGGCAGCAATTGCAGCGGCACGCCAGACGCGGTTGGCACGCAGAGATTGGTGACGATAATCGTGTCGTACAGCGCGGGGTCGGCGAGATCGTGGACCGCGTCGCGGATGTCCTCGAACAACTTGCCAGTGACGAGCGTCTCCGACGAAAAGGGCACATAGCCGACGGTGCGGCGTGCGCCATAGAAGTGCGACGTGAAGGTCAGGCCGTATACGCAGCAGGCCGAACCCGAGAGGACGGTCGCTGTGCGGCGCATCCGCAGGCCTACCCGCAGCGATCCGAAGGCAGGGCACATCGATTGGGGCTGATCATGCGGGCCCTTGGGATAGTCCGCCGCATAACGCTCTAGAATTTCCGATTTACCAGCCTTTGACGCTGCCTCATGCATCGTCTCGGCACCCGCATGGCAACCAGCGCCCTGCGCTTCGGGAGCGCTGAGGTCGATGCGATCAGTCTCGCGGGAAGGGTTTTCCAGATCCACTGATCAGACCGTGTCGTAAACGATTTCAAGGGAGGGCTTCACGACGAAGTCGACGCCGCGCATATCGGCCTGGGTTGCAGGCTTGAGCGTGAAATCAGCCCCCGTCACATCGGCGCTGAACAGGTTGAGCAACCCGTCCTGATCGAGCGGCGCAGGGCGCAGCGGTGGCGCTTCGGCCACATTGATCGCAAGTTCTTCGAACAGGCTTGCCCATTGGCCACCGGGCTTGCCGATGATCTGGTAATTCGCGCTCTTCTTGCGGATATCCTCGTTTGCCGGGATTGCGCAGAGCACGGGAATGCCTACCGCTTCGGCAAACGCATTCGCTTCGCCCGTGCCGTCATCCTTGTTCAGGATCATGCCCGCCACGCCGACATTGCCGCCCATTTTGCGGAAATATTCGACCGCCTTGCAGACGTTGTTGGCAACATAGAGTGACTGGAGATCGTTTGACGCGACGACGATCACCTTCTGGCACATGTCGCGCGCAATCGGCAGGCCGAAGCCGCCGCACACCACGTCACCCAGGAAATCGAGCAGGACGTAATCGAAGCCCCATTCATGGAAGCCAAGCTTTTCAAGCGTTTCGAAACCGTGGATGATCCCGCGACCGCCGCAGCCGCGACCGACTTCGGGCCCGCCCAACTCCATCGCGAAAACACCATCGCGCTGGAAGCAGACATCCTCGATGCCGATTTCTTCGCCCGCCAGCTTCTTCTTCGAACTCGTCTCTATGATCGTCGGGGTCGATTTGCCGCCGAACAACAAGCTGGTCGTATCGCTTTTCGGGTCACAACCAATCAGCAGAACGCGCTTGCCCTGCTGCGCCATCATGTAGCTCAGATTGGCGAGGGCGAAGGACTTGCCCGATCCACCCTTACCATAGATCGCAATGATCTGAGTTTCCTTGGTCACTTCACCGGTATGAACCGGATCGGGCTCCTGCGACGCTTCATTGCGCAGGGCATCGACATCAAGCATCGTCATTCGCTTCTCCAGTCGAGAACCATTTTCAGGCATTCCGGGTCGCCAAAGGCGGCGGGATAGGCTTCAACGGCCTCACCAGCTGGCCGCACATGGCTCACCAGACCCTTCAAGCTCAGTGCACCGCCATCGACCAACGCCGCGGTCGCCCGCAGATCCTCGATGACAAACTCGGTTGATATCCGCAGCCGCGCTTCACGCATGAAGGCGGGCGGAAAGGAAAAAGTCAGCTTGTCGTAGAAGCCCGCGAGCACCACCTCACCACCCTTGGCAAGCCGACCGATCAGTGTGTCCAGGATGCTCCCGGCACCGCTGGCATCACAGATCGTCTTATAGTCTTTGCGATCATCTTCCGATGGATCGATCACCCGGTAGCCGAAGTCACCCACCCGGCGCGCGGCGGCGGTTTCCCACACCGTCGGTGGCGGCGCACCGACCGCGACGACAATCCGTGCGATCAAGCGGCCCAATATGCCGTGACCGACAATCAGATCGGGCGCCTGCCCACCGACGATCGCGTGATAGGCGGTGGCAGCAAGCGCAATCAGAATACCCGCTTCGCCCAGCGATTCGTCGACCGGCATGGCGCGGGCCGCAGGCAGGATCACCCGCCGTGCCGTCCCGCCGAAAAGCCCGCGTGCATGGGTGTAGCAATTGGCCCCCGGGACAAAAACCCACTCACCGATTCGCGAATGCGCCTCAGCCCCTGCGTCGACGACGCGGCCAACCGATTCGTATCCCGGCACCAGCGGATAGCCCATGCCCGGGAAAGCCGGCATCCGGCCCGACCATAGCAGTTTTTCGGTACCCGCGCTGATCCCGCTCCAGGCGACTTCCACGAGCAAATCGCCCGGTGCCATCGGATTCAGCGCCATGGAACGCAGTGATAGCGTTTCCGGAGCTTCCAAAATGACGGCCAGCGTTTCCAACGTTCACTCCCCCGGCGATCCCAATGCTTGAAGGGATTCTTCGCCTCTTGTGTCATCCTATATGGACACTTTTTATTGTCAACTGTTCTGGACGCTTTGCCGTCAAGCTTCCGCCACAATCGCACTCACCGTCAGCGGCAAGGGTGTCGGGACGCGCTTGGTAGCGCTGAACCCGGCCGCCTTCAGCATCGATGCGATCTCTTTCATGCTGCGCGGCCGGCCTGACCCCATCGCCCAGAGATACATGCCGAAATAGCCGTCGCCAGCGGGCTCCGCGCCCGGCGTTTCGGCCATAGGTTCAGCGATCAGCAGACGTCCGCCAGGCGGCAGCGCCGCGCGAATGTTGCGCAGCAATTGCAGTGCCGGTGCATCGTCATGATCGTGCAGCACGCGGATCAAGGTGATCAGATCATGCCCTCCGGGCAGCGCATCATCGAGGAAGTTGCCACCGTGAATCGTCACGCGCGGCCCATATCCCGCGGCATCCAGTGCGATGCGGGCGCGCTCGCCCACGGCTGGCAGATCGAACAGCCCAAGCGTGATCGCCGGCACCCGCGCGGCAACAGCGGCGATGAATGCCCCCTGCCCGCCGCCCACATCGAGCATCCGGCGGTGCCGCGTAAAATCATAGCTGTCGATCACATGAGTCGCGATCAGCGGCTGCGATGCCGCCATCAGCCCGGAATAGGCGGCAACCTCATGCCCCTCCCCCTGCCCAACCGATTCGGCATAGGTCCAGTAATTGGACAGCTGGCCACCCCCCGCCCCGCGCCGCAGCAGTGCCACCGGATCGGCGAGATCAGCATAAAGCAGCCGGTGATGCGCCACCATTTCGGCAATGCCGCGGTTGCCGCGCAGTGCTGCGCCGTCCCCACCCAGTGCCCATCGCTCCGCGCCGAGTCGCTCGACCAGCCCGATCGAGGCAGCGGCGCGCAGCAATCGGTCGGCAGCCTCGCGCGGCATGTCGATCTGCACGGCGATATCGTCCAGATCGCGCGCGCCATCGGCCAGCAGGTCGAGCAGTTTCACCTCGATGCACGCCGCAATCACCTGCGAATAGGTGAAGCCCGCGACCAGATTGAACATCGTGCGCGCCTTGCTGCGCACGATCGGTCGAGTAAGAAAAAAGCGAGCCGCAAAATGCTGAAAACCCGGATCGGCAAGCACCCGGTTGCGCGCGGCGACCCAGCGTTCCCGCCAAGAGCTATTGTCTTTGGTTGTGGACGGTTTCATATGTCCAATTAGTTGGACGGTTGAGCAGGGGGCGTCAATTGCCATCGACTTGCTCAACGCTGGAAAGGCCGGAATGCAGCGCGAAAAGGTAATCGTCATCGGGGCCGGCGTGGGAGGGTTGACCAGTGCAGCCCTGCTCTCTGCGCGCGGCTTGGATGTGACGGTCATCGAAGCGGCGAATGCTCCGGGCGGCAAGATGCGCCAGGTCGATTCGGGTGGTGCACTAGTAGACGGTGGTCCAACCGTATTCACCATGCGTGAGGTGTTCGAAGAAATTTTCGATCGCTGCGGCGCGTCGCTCGACGATCACGTCAAGCTTACCCCGAGCACCACGCTAGCGCGCCATGCCTGGGGTGATGATCGGCTCGATCTCTTCGCCGATCGCGCTAAAAGCGAAGCAGCAATCGCCGAATTCGCCGGTGCCGATGCAGCGGATGGCTATCGCCGGTTCTGTGCGGAAGCGAAGCAAATCTTCACCTCGCTGCAAAAGCCCTTCCTGCGCAGCCAGCGCGCAGGCCCGGTGCGGCTGGCCTGGGAAATGGGCAAGGCCAACCCCGCTGACCTTCTCACCACCCGCCCCTTCCAGACCTTATGGGGCGCGCTTGGTGATTATTTCGCTGATCCGCGTCTGCGCCAGCTGTTCGGGCGCTATTCGACCTATTGCGGCTCCTCCCCCTTTCAATGCCCCGGCACATTGATGCTGATTGCACATGTCGAGGCGCGCGGTGTTTGGCTGGTCGACGGGGGGATGCACGCGCTTGCCCGCGGGCTGGAAGCAATCGGCAAGGCCAATGGCGCGCGCTATCGCTATGGCGAGCCCGTCCGCGAGATTTTGGTCGAACAGGGTCACGCTGCGGGCGTGGTCCTCGCCAGTGGCGAGCGCCTGACCGCGCCGACGATCATCTGCAACGCCGATCCGGCGGCGATTGCCGAGGGACGGTTCGGAGCAGCGGTGAGCAGCGCTGTGGCGGGCATGACCCCGTCTGAGCGATCGTTCGGCGCCATGGTGTGGACCGCCCACACCACCACCAGCGGCTTTCCGCTGGCACACCATAATGTGTTTTTTTCCAACGATTACGAAGCCGAGTTCGTCGATCTGGCGGCCGGCCGCATGCCCTCCGTTCCCACCGTCTATATCTGCGCGCAGGACCGCGACGATCGCGGCGTGGGGCCGGACGGGCGCGAACGCCTGCAAATTCTCGTCAATGCCCCCGCCAATGGCGACGGGCCCGGATTTACCGAAGCGGAGATCAATCAATGCCAATCGCGGATGCTGCAGATTACGGAGCGAGCGGGCCTTACGCTGGAGCTTCCGCCATCGGCAACGGTGCTGTCGACTCCGGCAACGTTCGAGAGCCTGTTTCCCTCGACGGGTGGAGCCCTTTATGGACGGGCCTCGCACGGATGGGCGGCGTCCTTCCGCCGGCAGGGCGCCCGGACAGCGATCCCTGGTATCTATTGCGCGGGCGGGAGCACCCACCCGGGCGCCGGCGTGCCGATGGCAGCCCTCAGCGGCGGATTAGCCGTCGATATTCTGCTCAAGGACCTCGCTTCGACGTCGAAGTCGATGCGCAGGGCTATGCCTGGTGGTACATCGACGCCTGCAGCGACGACGGCCGCTTCGGTCTGACCATCATCGCTTTCATCGGCAGCGTCTTTTCACCCTATTACAAGCTCAGCGGCCGCCACAGCCCGGCCAATCACTGTTCGATCAACGTGTCGATGAACGGCCCGCGCGGCAATGCGTGGGCGATGACCGAACGCCCCTGGCACCGCGTCCGCCGCGATGCGGACAACTTCATCGTCGGACCTAGCGGGCTGCATTGGGACGGCAATTCGCTGCTCATCGACATCAACGAAACATCGGCACCGCTTCCCTATCCGGTGCGCGGGCAGGTGCGCGTCTATCCCGACATGATCGGGACGACCGGTTTCCACCTCGACAATGCCGGCAAGCATCGCTGGCATCCCGTGGCCCCGCGCGCGCGCGTGGAAGTGACGATGAACAATCCCGAAATCAGCTGGAACGGCAGCGGCTATTTCGATTCGAACTTCGGTGAGGAAGCGCTGGAGGAAGGCTTCAACGACTGGCACTGGTCGCGCGCGCACCTGAAGAACGATGTCGCGGTGCTGTACGAAGGCACGCGCCGTGACGGCACCCCGTTTGATCTCGCATTGAAGATGGATCGTCAGGGCCGTTGGCATGATGTGATGCAACCGCCTGCCGCCAAGCTGCCGCGATCGGGCTGGCTGGTCGATCGGCTGACTCGCGCCGATGCCGATTTCCGGCCAAAGGTGACCAAGACGTGGGTCGATGCGCCCTTTTATGCGCGCTCTGCCCTTTCAACGCGGCTATTCGGAGAAGACGTGCACGCGGTGCATGAAAGCCTGTCGCTGGGGCGGTTCCGCTCGCCGATCGTGCAAGCGATGCTGCCCTTCAGGATGCCCCGCGCGATCTGTTAAGGCAGTTACCTTATTGCTGCGGGTCGCTCGGGGCGTTGTTCGCGGCGCGCTCCCGCGCAGCTTTGTCGCGGGCGATCGAGCGGCCAGTCGACCAATAGTGGTAGACCAGGAAGACTAGCGTCAGCCCCAGCACCAGGCCCATTTCGAGTAATCCGATATTGTCGCCGATCATGCTGCCATCACCCCTATTGCCCGCGCAAACCCGATGATCCGATCAGCGATCGCCCCCGGCTGCTCTTCATGCGCCAGATGCCCCAATCCCGGCAAGCTGATGATCTGTGCGCCGGTCACCTGTGCAACGGCAGCCTGAGCGCTCGCCAGCGGGATCGCCGCATCGTCATCGCCATGCACCAGCAGCAACGGCACCGACAGGCGCGGCAAATCGCGCGCCAGCGACTCGAGGTCCCAGTCGGCCATCATGGTAATCGCTCCCGCGCAATGGGCGGGCGTGGCGAACAGCCGACCATAGAAGTCAGCCCCCGCTGCATCGATCTTTGACCCCGTGCTGCGCGCGAGGAACCGCCCCGCCTCACCGCGCTGGCGGGCGATGCCGGCGAAGATGTGCGGCGCAAAAGGGTTGACGAACAGCATCCGGGCAAGCGTGGGAAACATCTTGGCGGCAAGCCCGGGAAAAGGCTGAAGCGCAGCATTCAGGCCGATTACCCCCGTCGGCGCTACAAGCCCGTCGAGTACCATCCGCGCCGCGATTGCCGCCCCCGCGGAATGGCCAATGATGAGCGCAGGCTCGAGTTGCAGTTCGGCAAGCAACGCACCCGCCGCCCGCGCCATCGCGCCCATCGACAAGCCACCCAGGGGTCGACCGACAGTGAAGCCATGCCCCGGCATATCGGGAGCCACGACGGTGAAATGCGCCGCCAGCACCGGCATCAGTTCACGCCAGCTATGCGTTGCAGCACCAGTGCCGTGGATCAGCAGGATCACCGGCCCGCTGCCCATCACCTGGACATGCCATTTGACCCGGTCGGTCGCGACGAACCGGCTCTGCGCCCGGTTGGGCCAGTCACGCCCCTCGACATCCCAGCGCGCGCGATCAGTCAGCATGTTGCGCTCCCTTGACGGCGGCGTGCATCGCCCGGGCATCGGCGCGTGGCAAGGGCAGATAGCGCGCGCCCATGATCGCGGCCAGCTTTGCACCCTCTGGCCGGGGGCGCGGAGAGATATCGACGAATGCGCTGCCGATGCCCGACAGGCCAATCGCCTTGGCGGCAGCCTCGGCATCATCCTCGGCGGCCTGGCCCACCATCGTACCCTTCGAGCAGATATTCGCCCTGCCATCGGTCAGGATCACCAGAAACGGCGTTCGTCCACGTTTACGAGCAGCCTCAGCGAGCTCGCGCGCGGCATTCAGGCCCGAAGCGAGCGGCGTGCCACCACCACCGGGCAAGGCCCCGAGCGACTTGCGGGCGCGCGCCAGCGAGCGAGTCGGCGGCAAAATCAATTCCGCCACCGTGCCGCGAAATGCCACTAGCGCCACCTGCGCGCGCTTCACATAGGCCTCCGCCAGCAACAGCTCGACCGCGCCCTTCGCCTCGGCAAGCCGCGCCAGCGCCGATGATCCCGACGCGTCGACGGCGAAGATCGTCGTCGCCTCCATCTTTTTTTCGAACCGGCGGATTCGCAGATCGTCGCGGCGGATGCTGACCCGGCCAGCCTCTGCGCCGCGCACGCGCTGCCAGGGCGCCGCCGATCGTAGCGTATCAATCAGGCTGAGCCGAAGCCCGCCGCGCGGGATACCGGCACGCACCCCGACCGGGCGACCACGCGTGGCGGACTTCTGCTTCGCGCCCTTGCCCTGCCCCCGCCCTTGCGGCCCACGCCGCTGCCCGCCTGCCGCGATTTGCGCGAGCACGTCCTTGGGCAGGGAGGCGAGCACGGCTTCGAGAACCACATCCTCCAGCGGCTGCGGATCGCCGCTTTCCTGCTCGCTCGTTTCCGACTCGGGCGGCGGTGGTGGTGGCGGTTCGGGCGCTTCGCCCTCGGGTTCGGCCTCGGGCGGTGCAGGCATCCGCGTGGCCCGCGGGCCGAGCACCAGCCGGGCGGCAATCATCACGTCATCTTCGGTGATCGCGCTGCGCCCGGCGAGGATGGCCGCCGCACGGGCGGCGCGCAGGGCGAAATTGGGTGCGCGGGCGGAGTCGATGCCGAGTGCCAGTGTGGTGGCGGCGATGGCGTCAAGGACATCCCCGGAAGGGGCGTTTACCTCCCCGATAATCGTCGTCGCCGCGTGAGAATCAAGTAATTGAA
Organism: Sphingomonas sp. 28-62-11; assembly: GCF_002278865.1. Classification (NCBI taxonomy): domain Bacteria; kingdom Pseudomonadati; phylum Pseudomonadota; class Alphaproteobacteria; order Sphingomonadales; family Sphingomonadaceae; genus Sphingomonas; species Sphingomonas sp. 28-62-11. Next base: position 47,380 of record NZ_NCGB01000014.1, read on the forward strand.
GTGGCCGCACGTCCCCAAAATCAAACCAGAACGCCACCCGCTCGGCGAGTGCCACCGGCGGGCGCTCATCCGGCTCCACCCCGTCATCGAGTAGGACGATCGTGAACCGCGCTGGGGACCGCAGCGCCATCCCTTCCCGTTCGGCAATCACTTCGCCCGTATCGAGCGCAGCGGCGATCGGGGCGGCGGTGCTGGTCGCCATCCGCTCGGCCATCGGCACGATCACGACGCCGCCATCGGCCTCCGCCAGCAAGCCGACCCGCGATACCGCGCGACCGGTCGACAGCGTCGCGCCTAGATCAAGCCCGCCCAACAGCCGCTCATCATCGATATGCGACGGCAGTCGCCGCACCGGCACACCCGACCCGAGCCCGTCGACCAGCGCTGCGATCACCGCATCGCGCGCTTCGCCGCCGCTACGCAGCACCAGCCCGCCGAGCGAGGGATCAATCGCGCATAGCCGCGCCGCCAGCAGCGCATCCGACCAGATATCGGATTGCATGGGGGGCGGCGTATCGCCCGTTTCACTCATGCCGCGAACATGGTTTCCATCGCCCGCTCGATCCGCGCGGTCGATCCGGTTTCGTCGAGCACATTGCGGCGCAGCCGGTGGCGGAGCGCCAGCGGGGCGACGCGCTTCAGATGCGTCTCGGTCACCTGCACATCGCCCTCCAGCGCCGCCAGCGCACGTGCCGACCGCATCAGCGTCAATTCGCCGCGCAAGCCATCCGCGCCCACCGCGATGCACAGTTCGGACGCGCGGGTCAGCACGGCATCGGGCACCACCACCTCGGCAAGCAATTCCTTGCCCTTGGCGATCCGCTTCAGCGTCTTGCGCTCGGCCTTCACCCATTCCTTGGCAAAGCTGTCGGGCGTGCGTTCATAAGCATCGCATCGCTTCAGGATTTCGACGCGCTGCTTCAGGTCCTGCGGGGTCCGCACCTCCACCGATAGCCCGAACCGATCGAGTAACTGCGGACGAAGCTCGCCCTCTTCGGGGTTACCGCTCCCGACAAGCACGAAGCGCGCCGCGTGTCGCACGCTCAACCCCTCGCGCTCGACGACATTTTCACCCGATGCTGCCACGTCGAGCAGCAGATCGACGATATGATCCTCGAGCAGGTTGATTTCATCGATGTACAAAAAGCCGCGATGCGCGCGGGCGAGCAGCCCCGGCTCAAAAGCCTTCTCGCCGTGGCCAAGCGCCTTTTCGAGATCGAGCGCCCCCACGACGCGGTCCTCGGTCGCCCCCAGCGGCAGATCGACGAACGGTACTGGCGCACTCGCTTTGCCGGGTCGGTGCGTTTCGGGCGTCGGGCAAACCGCCTGGCCGGGTACGCAGCCATAACGGCAGCCGGGAACAACCGGCATCGGCGGCAACAAGGCAGCCAGTGCACGCACCGCAGTCGATTTGCCGGTGCCGCGATCACCGAACACCATCACGCCCCCGATCCGCGCATCAATCGCGGCGATCAGCAGGGCTAATTTCATTTCGTCTTGGCCGACGATGGCGGAGAATGGGAAGGACGCTCGCATCCTTTGCGTGTACCAGTTGTTTGACACTCCACAAGACGGGCTAGGCGGAACAACATGGAAACACCCGTAATCGTGGGCATTGGCGGCGCCGTTTTTCTCGGGGCAGCTGGCGGGCTGATGACCCCGATCGGCCCTTGGTATCGCAACCTGAAAAAACCAAGTCTGCAGCCCCCCGATTGGCTGTTCGGCCCTGCCTGGACGATCATATTGGGGCTTGCCGCCTGGTCGGCGATCACCGCTTGGTATGCCGCCGACCAGAATTGGGAACGCAGCCGCGTGCTGTGCCTCTATTCAACCAACGCAGTCTGCCATTTCTTATGGAGCCCGCTGTTCTTCCGCGCGCAGCGGCCCGATTGGGCGCTGGTGGAGGTCGTGTTCCTTTGGGTATCACTGGTGCTGCTGGTGGCGCTGATCTGGCCGATCTCGTCCTTCGCCAGCCTGTTGATCGTGCCTTATCTGCTCTGGGTCAGCTTTGCTGCCTGGCTTAACTGGGCGATCGTTCGGCTCAATAGGCCATTTGCCTAGCGCCTAAGGCGCAGGCGCCGTAGCGGGCGGCATTGCTGGAGCACCACCCTGGCCCTGTTGCTGGCTCATCATGATGAACTGATCGAGCAGCATCAGCCGTTCTTGAATCGCGGTGCGGTAACTCGCGCCGGGGGGCGAAAGCTCGAGCGAGCGCCGCCACCAGAACCGTGCATTTTGCAACTGGCCCGACTGAGCATAGCCGAGCCCCAGGAAAAAGGGCGGCCCGGGATGACGCGGTGCGATGAACATCGCCCGCCGGAATGCAAACAGCGCGGCTGGAGAAACATTGCCACCATCATGCTTGACGAGCACGCTGCCAAGTTCAGTCCAGAGCGGCACGCTTTTGGGAATACGGTCGATACCCCCCAATGTCACCTTGACGGCGGCGGCTGAATCATTGCTGCGGATCATCGCGTCAGCCGCTGTCTGGTACGCGGCATCCTGGGTAAAACGCCCGAAAAAGGCGCCCCGAAGTTCGACAATGTCGGCAGCCACATCAAGTTTCGAGATCTGGCCCTTGGCCGGGCTGGCAGGCAGGCTTGGCGATCCCTGCAGCGCATAACCGGCCGCGCCGAACACAAGCGCCGCAGCGCTCGACGTCCATAACACGCGCGGCACCCCTAGCCGCCAGAGCAGCGCGGCCGCCGCGAGAGCGATCCCGATCAGCATGGCCCAACCCATCAGAAGCGCTTCCGTCGTTTGAAGCTGGCCCGCGCCAGCCATAAACCGATCACGATGAACGCAATCGGCGTGATCCATAACGGCAAAGTCGCGGCCGACAGGGGCGGATCATAAGTCACATAATCTCCATAGCGCGCAATCAGCCAATCACGTACCTGTTGCGGGCTTGATCCTTCGGAAATCTGGCGGCGCACCAGCGCGCGCATATCGCCTGCCATTTCGGCGTTACTGTCGGCAATCGACTGACCCTGACAGACAAGGCAGCGCAGCTCCAGCATCAGCTTTTGCGCCTCTGCCTCCTGCTTTGGATCGGGCAATTGGGTGTCGGAAAGCCGCGCTGGCGGGCGCGCCGAATCGGCGAATGCAGGGCCGGTCGACACCAGCATCAACAGCAGTGCGATCAACCAGCGCATCACGACGATTTGCCCATCGCTTCGAGAATCTTGGGCACATCCTCATCGCGGATTTCGCCGACATGCTGGAGAATGATCTTGCCCTGCCCGTCAATCACGAAGGTTTCCGGCACGCCCGCCGATCCCAAGGCCAGCTGCACCGCGCTTTCGGGATCATCGCCGATGCGTTCAAAGGGATCGCCGTAACGCGCCAAAAACCCTCGAATATCGTCAGGCCGATCGCGGATCGCGACGGCATCGATCGGTACGCCCATCGCGCGCAACCGCTCGAGCTGCCCTGCCTCTGCTGCGCACGGGATGCACCAGCTCGCGAACACATTCAGCAGGCGCGGCTTGCCTTGGCGAAACACGGCCGCGTCAAGGCCAGGCTTGCCCGGCAGCATCGGCGGCAAAGAAAATTCGGGTACCGGCCGACCAACCATTGCCGATCGCACTGTGCGATCAGCAGGCTTGATCAGCGCATAGCCCGCGACCATGAACAACCCCAGAAACACCACGAGGGGGACCCAGAGCAGCCCGCGCTTCACGCCCAGCTCTCCCGCAACGCCGTTTTGCGATCACGGCTGACACGACCGATCAACGACAACAGCCCCCCCAGCGCGATCATGCCGCCGCCCGCCCAGATCAGCGTGACAAATGGCTTCCACCACAGCCGCAACTGCCAGCGTCCGGCCTCATCAGGCTGGCCGAGCACGGTGTAGAGTTGACCGTCGAAAACCGTCGCGATCGCCGATTCGCTTGTTACCGTAACCGGGTTCGAAAAAAACCGTGATTCGGGCGTCATCGTGAACGCCGTGCCCCCATCGCGCTGCACCTTCAGCCGCGCCTCCAGCGCTGACCAGTTCGGCCCGGCGCGTGGGGTAATGCCCTCAAGCGTAATCGTGTACGGCCCCACCCGCTCGGGGACACCAACCGTGGCAGCGACCAGCGTCTGCTGGGTGAACGCGGTTTCGGATGCCATGCCCGCCAGGCTGACGGCGATTCCCAAATGCGCGAGCACCATGCCATAAGTAAACAACGGCGTGCGGCGCAGGTTGCGCTTCCACAACGGAGCAAGGCTCGCCACGGCAAGACCACCGGCAAGGCACAGGCCCAGGATCGGCAGAATACCGGCATTGGCGGCGAAGACGACTAGCGCGAGCAGGGCCACAACCGTCACCGCGATTGGCAGCAGCATCCGGCGCGTGATGGCCCCTGCCTCATCCCGGCGCCAGCGCACCAGCGGCCCGACGGCCATGATCATCACCAGCGCCAGCGCAACCGGACCTGCAGCCTTGTTGAAGAATGGAGGGCCGATCGACAGCTGCAGCCCGAACAGCCCAGCCGCGACGATCGGATAGAGCGTGCCGATCAGCACGATGCCAAGGATCACAGAAAGCAGCAAATTATTGGCCACCAACGCGCCTTCGCGGCTGACAAATTCAAACGTATTGCCCGCCCGGATCGTACTCACGCGGAGTGCAAACAGCGCAAGGGCACCACCGATATACAGCGCCAGCAACGCCAGAATGAAACTGCCGCGTTCAGGATCGACGGCGAAAGCGTGCACGCTGGTCAGGATGCCCGATCGCACCAGGAAGGTGCCGATCATTGACATCGAGAACGCCACCACGGCGAGCATGATCGTCCAGGCGCGCAGTCCGTCGCGCGTTGCCAGCACCGTTACCGAATGGAGCAGCGCGGTCGCTGCAAGCCATGGCATCAGCGACGCGTTTTCAACCGGATCCCAAAACCACCAACCGCCCCAGCCAAGCTCGTAATAGGCCCAGTAACTGCCCGCGGTGATGCCCAGCGTCAGGAAAATCCAAGCGCCAAGCACCCAGGGCCGCATTGCCCGCGCAAAGGCGGGGCCAACATCGCGCGTCACCATCGCACCAACCGCGAAGGAGAACGCCACCGAAATGCCGACATAGCCGATGTAAAGCGTGGGCGGATGGAAGGCGAGGCCAGGATCCTGCAGCAACGGATTGAGACCATTGCCGTCGACCGGCGCGGGGTTGAGCCGCGCAAACGGGTTGGACGAGAAGAGCAGGAAGCCATAAAAACCGAGCGCGATCAAAGCCTGCGCGCCAAGCGTTGCGATCAACGTCGACAGCTGCAAACGGCGCTCGAGAATAGCCACCGCGCCCCCGGCCATCCCCAGAATGGTCACCCAGAGCAGCATCGATCCTTCATGATTGCCCCAAGCGCCAGCGATTTTGTAAATCAGCGGCTTGGCGGAATGGCTGTTCTGCGCGACCAGCAGCACCGACATGTCGGACTGGATAAACAGCCACATCAGCACGGCAAGCGCGCCCATCACGACCAGGCCCTGCACCACCGCGACCGGGCGGACAGCCTTCATGACATCGGGATCACCCCGGGCGACGCCAAGCGCAGCCAACGCAAATTGCAAGGCCGCGAGCGCGGCAGCGATCCAGAGTGCGGCGAGCCCCGCTTCGGCAATCATTGTGGTGATGTTTTCCCGGATGGCATCTTGGTCGGCATGTTGGCCGCCATTTTGCCCGCCATTTCGGGGGGCATGTAGCGCTCGTCATGCTTGGCGAGCAGATTATCGGCGACGAAGCTGCCATCGGGCTGGAATTCGCCCTCTGCGACCACGCCCGATTTTTCTTTGAACAGATCGGGCGTGATGCCGCTGAACGTCACAGGCACGGTCGCCTTACCATCAGTGACGACGAACTTGATCGTCACGCCGTCGGCCTGTTTCTTGATCGATCCGCCCTCGACCATCCCGCCCAGCCGCACCGCGCGACCCAGCGGCAGGCCCTGCTTGGCGACATCGCCGGGCGCGTAAAAGAACGCGGCCTGATCCTTCAGCGCGGATAGTGCCAGCCCGCTTGCGCCTGCAATTGCGACAATGGCGAGGACGGCCAGGGTCAACCGGTGATGCTTCGCTTTCATTTACTGCCCTTTTCGGCGGCGCGCATCGCCAGATAGCTGACCAGCGCAATACCAGCGGAAGTGACCAGCGTGATCACATAAGCAGCGGTGACGAACGGCCACGGGTTCATGCCTGCGCCATCCGCCGCATCCGCGCTTCGGCCTTGCTCGTCGCCAGCATTGCGCGCATTCGCATCAACACGATGCTGGCGAAAAACAGGGTAAAGCCTCCCAGCGTGTACCAGAGCGGCCAGATGAGCGAACCATCGATCGTCTGCTTGTTGATACCGATGCTCTGCCCCTGATGCAGCGTGTTCCACCACACCACCGAATAACGGATGATCGGCAGCAGCACCGATCCGGCAATACCATACAGCGCCGGAATACGGCCATCACCGCCACGATCGGCATCGGCGCGGGCAAGGCCCATGAATCCCAGATAGACGAAGAACAGCAGTAACATCGACGTCAGCCGGCCATCCCATTCCCACCAGGTGCCCCAGGTCGGGCGGCCCCAGATCGACCCGGTCGCGAGGCACAATGCGGCAAACATTGCGCCGGGGAGCGCCATTGCGCGCGCGGCGAGCATCGCGAGCGGGTGTCGCCAGATCAGATAGGTAAGGCTGGAAACAGCGATACCGCTCCACCCGGCCATGCCAAGCCATGCGGTCGGCACATGAATATAAAGAATCCGGACGGTTTCGCCCTGCAGATAATCCGCCGGGGTCTGCGTGAGCCCGGCCCAGCAGCCAAACGCAATCAGCGCCACGCCTGCCCAGAACAATGCCGGGGTCAGCGGTCGCGCCAGCTTCAAAAAGCGCGCGGGATTGGCAAGGGCGTGAATCGACGGCACGAGCGCGGTACTAAGCCAAGATCGGCGACGAATCCACTAGTCGTTAGACGGTATTTCGCACAGGTTGTCCCGGCAGATGCGCAACACGCGCTATCCGCTTGCCAGGCCGAACCTCTCTTCCAGGTCAATGAGGGCGAAGGCTCGCCAGCATTGCCGCCAGTTCAACGCTGCGAAACGGCTTGGTGAGGCGGGGCACGTCTGCAGCAATGCCTGCCGCATCGGCATAGCCGGAGATGACCAGCACGGGCATATCGGGCACGTCGGTACGCACCAATTCAATCAGCGCCATACCGGTCATCCCGCCCATCAAATGATCGGTAATAATCAAGTCGACCCCTCGCTTGCCGAGCAACGCCAGGGCGTCTTCGCCCGATTCCGCCTCGATCACGTCATAGCCGAATTCGCTCAACATATCGGCGGTGGTCTGCCGCACATGTTCTTCATCGTCGACCAACAGCACGGTTCCGACGCTACTCGCCAGCACTGCAGCCTCAGCGGGTGAATCGAGCTGGATAACGGCAGCGTCGGAGACGGGCAGCAGCAATTCGATGGTCGTCCCGAGCCCGACCTTGCTCGCGATCGAGAGGTCACCGCCGAGCTGGGAGGCAAGCCCATGGACCATCGAGAGGCCCAGCCCCGTCCCCTTACCAATCCCCTTGGTTGAGAAAAACGGCTCGATAGCGTGCCGACATGTGTGCTCATCCATCCCAATGCCCGTGTCGCTGACGGTGATCCGCACATAGCGCCCTGCGGCCAGACCCGGCCGGGCATCCGCCGCCAGCGTCACAACCGAAGCACCGATCGTCAGGTTGCCGCCACTCGGCATTGCATCACGCGCATTCACTGCCAGATTGAGCAAGGCCATTTCAAGCTGATTGACCTCTGCCGTCGCTGGGGGCAGCGGTTCGTCAATGGCCAAATCTATGCGAATACGCGGGCCCGATGTGCTTGCAATCAAATCAGTCATCGACCGGATCAACGCCGCGACGTCCACTGGCTGAGGCTGGAGCGGCTGTCGGCGTGCAAAGGCCAGCAGCCGCTGCACCAACATCCGCGCGCGCTCTGCCGATTGCAGCCCGCCCTCGATCAAACGGCGTTCGCGTTCACCGCCAAGTTCCCGGCGGCTGAGCAAGTCGAGCGTGCCGATGATCGGGGTCAACAAATTATTGAAATCATGCGCGACACCGCCCGTCAGCTGGCCCATCGCCTCCAGCTTTTGCGACTGACGCAGCGCTTCTTCCGCCGTCCGGCGTTCCGTTGTTTCCTGGGCTTCGGGCACAATCGCAATCACGTCACCTTGCGTCGAGAAAATCGGACGCAGCACAAAATCAAACCAGCGCCAACCACCGACAGGCAGATTCAACAGCAATTCCTGGCGAACCACGGCACCGGCCGCCACCGTCTGCACCGCTTGCCGGATCGCCTCGTCCATACCCGGATTATTGGCAAACCAAGGGGTGTCCCAGAAAGCGAGACCCGCAATATCGTCAAGCACGCAATTGATTGCAGCTAACGAGGTCGCATTGGCATCAAGCAGCCGACCCTCGGGATCAAGCAGACCCTGAAACCCGAAACTCGTCTCAAAGACCGTCCGGAGCCGCGCTTCCTTGGCCTGCAATTCAGCCGTTCGGGCGTGCACCTGCTCCTCCAGCGTTTCGTTGGCAATGCGCAGCGCAGCTTCGGTTTCACGCATATCGTGGATATCGGTGTTGGTGCCGACCCAGCTTGCAACCTCACCCGATGCATCGCGCACCGGTTCGGCGCGAACAAGAAACCACCGATAAGTGCCGTCAGCGCGGCGGATACGGAATTCGGTTTCATAGATCGAGCCCGTTGCCAGCGCGGCCGTCCAGCGCTGGGCAGCAATCGGCAGATCGTCAGGATGAACAATGGTGCCCCATGCTGATGGCCCGTCCATATCGCCGACTGCTGCCCCGCTATAGGCATATGCCTGAGCGTTCAGCCAATAGAGATCACCGTTTGCGCGCGCGGCCCAAACCTGATTGGGCATTGCTTGCGCAAAGACGCGGAATTGCGCCTCGCTGCGCTCCAGCGCCCGGGTATCCATCACCCGCGCCGTCGTCTCGGTTACAAAAGCGATGATGGCTGCCGGTGCACCATCCTCCCCCAATACGGGCGCATAATCGAGGTTAAACCAGGCCTTTTCAGGCGCACCATTGCGCGTCAGCGTGAATTCAAGATCGCGGTACGACAGTGATTTGCCCGCCAGCCCCTCGCGCAAAATCATGGCGTTAAACGCTGCCGCTTCCGGCCAAGCATCAATGATGCGTGACCCCAGCATGTGCGGATGCCGTTTCCCGGCAATCTCAGCATAGCCATCATTATAGATCATCGTGCCTTCCTTGCCCCATATCAGGCAAATCGGCAGACCGGCGGCGCACAACATCGCGACGGATGTTCTCAGAGGTTGGGACCAATCATCGATTGGGCCGAGCGGAGTCGACGCCCAATCAAAATCCATGATCCGGGCCGCCATGCCATTGTCGTGGGCAGATAACGAACGGGGTGCACTCGACATTATGGCTTTCGTCCCCCCGCCAAGGTCTTCGGTCAGCAGTATTGCCAACGAGATCCGTCGGCACAAAACGACAAGCGGCGGCGAAAGTTCCGTCCACTGGCCATCGCCAATTGCGTCGCATTGCAATCGGTTTTTGCCGGATGATCAAGACCCGCGCAGAGTCACCACGCTGGCTTGACTATTATGATGATCCGATACCGCAATTAGTCCAGCTTGTTTATCATAAGTGTGCTTACTATATGTACAGCATGCAAGATAATATCGGCTTCCTTACCAGCGATGTGTCGCGTCTGCTTCGTCGTCGGTTCGACGAGCGCGCGCGCCAGATTGGCGTCACGCGACCTCAATGGCGGACGCTCGCGATGCTGAACCGGAATGAGGGCATCAATCAGGGCAAGCTCGCTGAATTGCTTGAGGTCGAGCCGATCACGCTGTGCCGAATGGTCGATCGGCTAGAAGAAGCGGGTCATGTCGAGCGACGGCGCGACCCGAATGACCGCCGCGCTTGGCAGATCTATCTCACGCCGTCGGCACGGCCGCTGATCGATCGTCTGCACATCATCGCCGATGAGCTGTTTGCCCAGGCGCTCGACGGGATCGACGAGGATCGCCAGGCCGCATTTATCGCCACGCTCAATCATCTGCGCGCCAATCTGGCCGAAACCGATACTCCTCAAGAGGCACGTCATGGCTGAAGCCGATCCTGCGCAGAATTTCACCGCCGCCAGCGCGCCAGCAGTGCCAACCGGCGGCTTGGTAGCAACACGCAAATGGCGGCGCACGGCCGCGCTGATTGCCGTGCCGTTGATCATCTCGGCGATTGCTGGCTATGTCTGGCTGATGTCGGGCCGGTTCGTCGAAACCGACAATGCCTATGTCCAGCAGGAAAAGGTATCGGTTTCGGCCGATGTCGCCGGCCGGATCGTTGAGGTCGCGGTGAAGGAAAATCAGCGCGTCGCGGCAGGTGACCTGCTGTTCCGCATTGATCCTGCGCCGTATCATATTGCCGTTGAGCAGGCTGATGCGGCCATCGCCGCTGCCCAGGTGAATGTGGCCACGCTGCAATCGAGCTATCGCGGCACGGCCGCCGATATCCGTGCCGCCCGCGATCAGGTGCGCGCCGCAACCGAAGATTTCGATCGCCAGACGGCACTCATGGCGCAGGGTTTCACCACCCGTGCGCGCCTGCAACAGGCCGAACACGGCGTGCAGCAGGCCAATGCCGCGCTCGCCAATGCCATCGCGAATGCCGATGAAGCACGCGCCAAGCTGGCCACTGGCGCCGCCGTTCCCGGTGAAAGTCCCGCCATCGCCGCCGCTCGCGTTCAACGCGAAAAGGCGCAGCTCGATCTGGCGCGCACAGCCGTGTTCGCGCCGACAAGCGGCACGATCAGCCAGTCGGAACGGCTACAGGTCGGCCAGATGATGCTCAGCGGCTTGCCGGCGGTCAGCATCGTCGGCGGTGGCGGCAAGGCCTGGGTCGAAGCCAATTTCAAGGAAACCGATCTCAACCGGATGCGCGTTGGTCAGCCCGCCGAAATCAGTTTTGATGCCTATGGCGGGCTGAAGCTGAAGGGCCATGTCCAGTCGATCGGCGCGGGCACCGGCTCAGAGTTTTCGGTCCTCCCGGCGCAAAACGCGACCGGTAACTGGGTCAAAGTGACCCAGCGCGTGCCCGTACGAATCGCTATTGACGAAGCGAGCCCGCGCCAGCTGATTGCAGGGCTGAGCGTCAAGGTGACCGTCGACGTGCGCGGCAATGGCAAGCGCTAGCGCCAACGCGGCCGCGAGCATGCCCGCCAGTCCCGTCACGACAGCTGCCGACGAACCCGCGCTCCACACGCGTAACCGCGCGCTGCTGACCCTCGGGGTGATGGCGGCGACGATCATGCAGATCCTCGATTCGACGATCGCCAATGTGGCGCTGCCGAACATGCAGGCATCGCTTGGGGCCACGGCGGATACCGTTACCTGGGTGCTGACCAGCTATATCGTCGCCTCCGCCGTGGCGATCCCGGTGACTGGCTGGCTTGCCGACCGGATCGGATCTCGCAACCTGTTCCTGATCTCGGTGGTCGGCTTCGTGCTCGCCTCCATGCTGTGCGGCCTTGCGCAGACCCTGCCCGAGATGGTCGGTTTCCGGATCCTGCAGGGCATCGCCGCCGCCTTCATGAACCCCCTCAGCCAGACGGTGATGATGGACATCAACAAGCCCTCCCGACAGGCGGGGGCGATGGCGGTGTGGGGCATGGGCATCATGGTCGGCCCGGTACTGGGTCCAGTGATCGGTGGCTATCTGACGGATAATTATGACTGGCGCTGGGTGTTTTATGTGAACGTCCCCGTTGGCATCGCCTGTTTCGCGATCCTGTGGGCGCTCCTGCCCTCCCGCCCGATCACGGCGCGACGCTTTGACCTTTTTGGGTTCGCGCTGCTCGCCATCGCAATCGCAGCCTTTCAGGTGATGTGCGACCGGGGGCAATCGAATGACTGGTTCCAGTCCTGGGAGGTACTGATCGAGGGGCTGGTGTCGCTGACGGCGGCGATTATGTTCGTGATCCACATCGCGACCGCTGATCATCCGATGTTTGACCGCGATTTGCTCCGCAACCGCAACTTGATGACCGGGCTTGGCTTCATGCTCGTCGTGGGCGTGCTGATGATGGCGACGATGGCGCTGTTGCCGCCGATGTTGCAGGGGCTGTTCGGCTATCCGGTGCTCGATACGGGTATTTTGCTGATGCCGCGCGGTATTGGTATCGTCCTGAGCATGGCCGTGGCGGGCCAGGCGATCCAGCGCGGCATCGACCCCCGCATCTTGGTCAGCACCGGGCTGGTAATCGCGGCATGGTCGTTGTGGGATATGACGCAGTGGACGCTGGTGATGAATACGACGCCGTTCATCGTCGTCGGGTTCATCCAGGGGATCGGGCTGGGGCTGATCTTCATTCCGCTCAATCTTGCCGCCTTCGCGACGCTGCCCCCGCGCTATCGCACCGAAGCATCAAGCCTGATGAATCTTGCACGCAACATCGGCGCGTCGGTCGGCATCTCGATGGTCACCGCGCTGCTCGGGTACAACATCCAATCGGGCCATCAGGATATCGGCGCGAACCTGACCAGTTCGAGCCTGAGCGCCGTTGACCCAGCGATGAGTTCGATCCTCGGGCCAACCGGGCAATCGGTGATGATGCTGATGAACGCGGAGGTGAACCGCCAGGCGGCTATGATCGCCTATCTCGACGATTTCCGCCTGATGATGATCCTGACGCTGCTCGCGATCCCGCTCGTCCTGCTACTCAAGCGCCCGGTGACCAAGCTCGCGAAGGAAGATACGCGGCACGCGGCGTTTGACTAAAAAAGACCAGCTTTCTCTAAGCCGCGATCACAAATCTGCAGTTTGAAACCACAACGAGCTTTCCGGTCTCATTGACCTGTCGGCAGGCTATGCTGACCAGCTTGCCGCGTTGCAAACGCCAGTCATGTTGCACCTCTGCCTTAAGATGATCAGACGAAGAATCGCTCGAAAGAATGATCGTGTCGGTTGGCGTTCCCTGCCGAACCGACAATACGTTGCCTAATATCAAAATATCATGGGCCGACTTTGCTAGTTTTCCGCCGCCTTGAACATAACGGACAAAGCGGCTTGCCTCAACGCCGATGGGCCGCTCAACTTTCACCGAAATCGGTTGTTGTTGTTGATTTACCGCTGGAAGGAACGTCACTGCTGAAAAAAGGATCGCGAGCCTCAAAGTCATGGCATCACCCACAATTAATCACAAAAATTTATCCATAAATGCGTTAATTGTCAATTTCCTAAGATCGAGGGCATGAGTTTTGTCATTTAGATTTCGTATCGATCCCGATCTTCAATAATCAATCCCCGCTGATCTTCACCGGCCCCAGATCGCCCTGCCCCACCGTCGCGCTCGCCATCGCCAACATCGCATCGAGCGATTTCTTGGCGCGCAACCGCAGGCCTTCCTCGATTTCGATCCGCGGCTCCAGATCGCGCAGCGCGATGTACAGCTTCTCCATCGTATTCATCGCCATATACGGGCAGATGTTGCAGTTGCAGTTGCCGTCGGCGCCCGGCGCGCCGATGAAATTCTTGGTCGGATCGGCTTTTTCCATCTGGTGGATGATGTGCGGTTCAGTGGCGACGATCAGCGTGTCGCCGGGCATTGCCGCTGCAAAGGCGAGGATGCCGCTGGTCGATCCGACATAATCGGCATGATCGAGAATATAAGGCGGGCATTCGGGGTGCGCCGCCACCGGGGCACCGGGATGCTTCGCCTTCAGCTTGAGCAATTCGGTTTCGCTGAACGCTTCGTGGACGATGCACACGCCCGGCCAGAGCAGCATTTCCCGCCCGGTCTTGCGCGCGAGATAGCCGCCCAGATGCTTGTCGGGGCCGAAGATGATCTTCTGGTCGAGCGGGATCTGGCTGAGGATTTTTTCGGCTGATGACGAGGTGACGATGACGTCGCTCAGCGCCTTCACCTCGGTCGAGCAGTTTATGTACGTCAGCGCGATATGATCCGGATGCGCCGCGCGGAACGCCGCGAATTTGTCGGGCGGGCAACTATCTTCCAGGCTGCATCCCGCACGCAGATCGGGAAGGACGACGATCTTCTCGGGGCTTAAAATCTTGGCGGTATCGGCCATGAACTTCACGCCGCAGAATGCGATCACATCGGCATCGGTAGCCGCTGCCTTGCGGCTCAGATCAAGACTGTCGCCGACGAAATCGGCAATGTCCTGAATTTCGGGCCGCTGATAATAATGCGCGAGGATGACGGCGTTGCGATCCTTGCGCAGCCGATCGATCTCGTCGCGCAGATCGGTGCCCGTCGGGTTGCCGCCAATACCACCACGTGCGTCCATGTCTTTGCTCCCGCGTCGTTGGTGCCCACATGGCCCCGGCGGGGCGCAGGATCAACCCAATGGTGACGGCGGAAATGCCAGCGGCGCGATTGCCGCACCCGGCGTGCCGGCAGTGACGGCTTGATACAGCGAAAGGCCCATCGGGCTGAAGGCAATCGCTTCGGTCACCACTTCGGTCGCGATCATGCCGCCCAGCCCCCACCACCAGGCCGGATGCACCCGCCCGTCGCGCCACCAATCGGCAACGATGCCAATCACCGGCAACAACAGGACGACGGCAAAGGCGGATTGATAAGCATAGGGAATCAGCAATGGCATCGGCAGCAAGCGACCAACCCCCGGCCCGACCAGCAACGCCATGCCGCAATAATTCAGCCGTCGGTGCCAGCCGGTATCGGCACGCATGGATACGCCCGCGCCGATCAACGCGATACAGCCGATCAGCGACATCGGATCGAAGACCAGAAAATGCAGCGGCTGGAAAAAGAACGGCACGGTGCCGGCCTGCACGTTCATGACCGTAACGGCGGTGCCGAAATAGAGCATCAGGGCCAGCCACCCAAGCGCCAGCCAGCCGAGCCGCCGGTGGAGCGCCAGCGGCCCCTTGGTAGCGAGCCAGTTCTGCAGCACATAGATGACCATCCACCCCATGAAGATGATCGCATGGGCATGGACGATGATCGGTCGCTCAAACGACGAGCGCCCCATGACGATATTCAAGCTGAATCCCGCAATCAGCAGCCCAGCCATGACAAAGGCCATGGTTAGAAAAAAGCCGTCGTCGCTGCGTTGCCGCGGCTGCGGAAATGCCAAAGTCGCCATAATTGATGATCCCCCAATCCCAGTGATGAGGGTAGCAAAGTTCAGGGGCGTAATGAATAGCGGCGCGCTGCTAGCGCGCGTTGCCCATCACTTCTTCCAGCGAGCGCGATGTATCCCAGCGTTCGGTGCTCGGCAGGGCTTCGTCAGCAAAGCGCACGGTCACCTTGGCATCGATGCCGACCGCGCGGAGCGGCATCGCAAAGCTGCGTTCCACCGCGCGCCGGGTCGCGTCGCGCGCGAGCCCGAGCGGCACCGGATCACGCGCCTGCTTGATCAGTTCCTGCTGCCCGGCCGCGCGATTGGCGGCGTCGAGCGTCTTTTCCGCATCGGTGAAACGCGCGAGCAATCCGTTATCGCCATATTCGCGGATCTGGGTCAGGTCGATCTGGGGACCGTCAATCTCCACCGGCGGCAGAGTGACGGTGAGCGATTTGGTGCTTGCGTCCCAGGTCACGTCGCGTTCCTGCAACCGTGCGAGATCGACTTCATAACGCACCATGCCGGGCATGATCAGCGTCTTCTGCGTGCTGAACACGCCTTGCGTCTGCTTGGTCGTCACCACCGCCACGAACCGTGCGGCGAACGCCGACAGCCGGTTCTGTTCGCGCAGCCCCTGCAAGCTGGCATTGGCGACCGTTACCGCATCGGGATCGAGCTTGTTCTGGACGTAGCGGTTCAGGCCGTACAGCCCGCCCGCTGCGATCAGCACGAGAATGGCAATTGCCGCGAGAAACTGCAGAAAGCACCGCATCAGCCCACCTTCCACCAATGGTCATTTTCGACCGTTACCAGCCCGCGCCCCTGCAAATCGATCAGATGCGCAAGCACCGATCCCCCCGCCGCCCCGAAAAGCCGCCGGTCCACCCCCACATACATCCGCTCGACCAGATCGGGGATGGTGCCCACCCCCTCTTCAATCAGGCGCATGATCTGGGCTTCACGCTGGCGGCGATGGCCGAGGAAGCCGCGCACCTTTTGCGCGGGATTGGTGATGGGTTCGCCGTGCGCAGGATAATAGACTGCATCATCGCGCGCCTGCAGCTTGGCGAGGCTCGCCAAATAGGCCGTCATGTCGCCATCGGGCGGGGCAACCACGGTGGTCGACCAGCCCATCACGTGATCCCCTGAAAACAGGGCGCGGGCTTCGGGCAGGGCAAAGCAGAGATGGTTCGATGTGTGCCCGGGCGTTTCGACTGCAGTCAGCGTCCAACCCTCGCCCGTAACGGCATCACCCTCTGCCATCACCCGATTAGGCGCATAATCGGCATCGAACGCGGCATCCGCGCGCGGCCCTAGATTGTCGAGCACCAGCGGTGCGCAACCAACGATCGGTGCACCGGTCAGCGCCTGTAGCGGCCTGCTTCCGGGGCTGTGATCGTTATGGGTATGGGTGATGACGATCGCGGTGAGCGTGCGGCCGGCAATGCCCCGCATGATCGCATCGATATGCTCCGGATCGGCTGGACCGGGATCAATGACGGCAACATCTGTGGTGCCGACGATATGGGTCTGCGTACCGGTAAAAGTGAAAGGCGACGGATTCGGCGCCAGGACCCGCGACACGAGTGGCCCAATCGCGATGCAATCGCCGGTTGGAAGCGCGTCCATCGCTCTGAAATGGCGGTTTACGTCAATAAAGACAAGGCCCGGGATTGGTCCCACGCCGCCATACCCCCCACACAGTAATCCCGGCAGGCAAGGGGCACAGCCTGCCGGGATTCCGTCCGATGCCGAGGGGGCGTCGAATTCGGATGTTCGATCAGTTGACCTTAGCGAGATTGGCTTCGAGTTCGGCGATCGCCTCATCCATGGCCTTAAGGGCACTGGTCCGCGCTTCGCCGGTCAGATTCTTATTGGCGACCATCCCGGCCCGCGCATTGCGTACGCCTTCAAGCGCGCTGCGATAGGCGTTACGCTCGATATCGGGCATCCGGAACGCCATGCGCTCAGCATCGCGTTCGGCATTCCTGCCCATGCGTTCGGCCATCCTGCCCATCAGTTCAGCATGCACGGCATGATCGCGAGCGCGCATCGCCATTTTCTCAATGTGCCGTTCGCAAATGATGATCACGTGCTTACCGTCCGACTTCTGGGTCGAGACGATCTTGCCGTCCTTGTTTTTGCCATCGCTGCATTCCCCGGATGTGGACATCGCCGTCCAGGCACCAGCTTCAGGCGCCATCATGCGAATGCCATCCTTGTCGCGGAAAACGAACCTCATTTCGCGGTGCCCCTTCGGATTCTTCCCGGACTTGCCGACCTGGTCGAGCACGATCACCCGGGTACGTGATTCCGTCGCGGGAGGGGCCGGAGGCGCAGGCGGCGCTGGCATCGCCGTATCGGGAACACCCGGCACTGGCGGCGGTGGTGGCGGTGGTGGCAGATCAGCTGGCGCAGCGGCCGAAGGCGGCACGGGCACGGTCTGACCGGCCACTGCGGCGAGCGGCGTTAGCGTCGGCAGCGGTGCAGCCGCATCGGCAGCCATCCGATCGAGCTTGGCAAGTTCAACGCCGATTGTTGAATCGACCTTGCTGCGCAGCCGTTCGGCGGCCTGCGTGCCCGACGCGGTCAGCGCCAGCCCGGCCAGCGTTACCGCGCATACCGAAAGCGCGCCACCTGCAACCCGCAGCGGTGATTTCTTCGTTGTCGACAGCATCCTCAGTCTCCCTTTCAAATCGTTGATGGTGTGAAGGTGGCAGGCAGCCGAAACCGCACCGCCATGAGCGGATTTCACGATCGCGCGGCCATAGGCATGAGTGAAGGCGGCGTCGCGCCCTGCCAGAACGCGCGCATCGCACGCCATTTCCTGATCAGCGCGAAAGGCCCGGAACGCGCGCCACGCCAGCGGATTGAACCAGTGCAGCGCCAGCACAACCAGCGCCACCCAATTGGCGATCAAATCACCGCGCGCGTGATGGGTAAGCTCATGTGCGAGCGCAAGATCGCGTTCATCGGCATCGTATCGATCTTCAAAATCGCTCGGAAAAGCCACATATTTTCGCAGAATGCCAAAGGCTAGTGGGCCTGCAGCAGCGTCGCTCCGCAAAACCCGAATGTGGCCGGGCGAAACTTGGCGTGAACTTGCGAGAATGCGTCGGCAGAACCGCGAATGCGCAACTAGATGCCATAAGATGAAGGCGCTGGCGCCAGCAGCCCATAGAGCAACTAAAATCACCAAGAGCGATGGTCCCTGTGCCACCGGGGCCGCTGCCTGTCCGAGGCCAAGCGGCTCGATCACTAGCACTGTAAAACTTTCGCTCGCTTGCGTAATCGGCGGCGCTGCCGCCTTTTGCCACTCGGTCGGCATCGGCGGCAGGACGAGCCGGACGACCGGCAACAGCCACAGCGCATAAGCGATACCGGGACCAAAAGCCCGCCGCACCGGCCCGCGCATGATCAGCACGAGCAACATCAACGCCGCCGACGCCAGCAGTGATTCGATTGCCCAACTGATCATGATTTCAGATCCTTCAGCAACGCTTCGATCTCGGCGATGTCCTGCGCGCTTAGCGCGTCGCGCTCGGCGAGATGGGCGACAAGCGGCATCAGCTTGCCCCCGAACAGCCGATCCATCAGCCGCCGCGATTCCCCCGCGACATAATCTTCGCGCGCCACCAACGGGCGATAGAGATAGCGACGGCCATCCTCTTCATGCGCGATCACGTTTTTGGCGAGCAGCCGACCGAGCAATGTCTTGACAGTGTTGATGTTCCAGTCGCGGCCCGGTGCGATTCCTTCGGCCACATCCTGCGCGGAAAGCGGCGCACGATCCCACAACACTTCCATCACGGCATGCTCGGCATCGCTGATTCGTTCGGTCATCGCAAGCTCCCTTGATTACGCCTGTAATCGCATTGATTACAAATGTAGTCAAGAGTTGTGTCGATGTTTGGAACGCAGGCGTTTTGACCGAATGAGCCTGACTGGCAGATGAACGGAAAAAGTGTCGGGAATCGTTACAGTTGGGCTATGGTCGGGATGGTCGTTAACCATCGAATGGCTTGGCTTTTCGCGACTTTGCCGGCTTGGCACGCAAGCTGCTTTATCAGGATTACGCCGAGCGGTGACGCTTTAGCAGGGCGGATCGACAGCTGTTTTCCGGTATCGCGTCGATCCGCCCAACCCGGCCTCCCTTACGACATCGCCCGAATCAGGCGACCGGCACTGGCGCGGACAAGATTGTCGCGCGCGGCCTGCCGCCCGTGGTCCGGCGCATGGCAACGCTTTGCAACGCCTTGGGGTAGATATCCGTCAAAAGCCGTTCAAACGTGCGATCCCAACTGAACCGCGCCTCGACATGCGCGCGCGCCGCACGACCGATCGCCTCATGATCGTCATGCCAGATTGCCATCACATGTTCGGCCATCTTCTGGGTGTCGTCCACCGGCCCGAGCAGCCCGAGGCCGTCTGGCACCCGATCAATCATCGCGCCACTCGCAACGCCGACCACTGGCAGGCCAGATGCCTGCGCCTCGACAATCGAGATGCCGAATGTCTCGTCGGCCATCCCCGAAACATAGATATCCGACGATGCCAGCGCGCGCGCAAGCACATCGCGATCATGAACGAAGCCCATGAAATGGATTGGCAGATCGCGACTTTCCTCGGCAAGGCGCTCGCGCAGCTTGCCATCACCGATCAACACCATGGCGGCGCCCAGATCGTTGGGTAAGCGTCGGAACATATCGACCAGCCGGTCGGCGCGCTTTTCGTTATCTAGCCGACCCGCGTAAATCAGCAGCGGCCCATCGCCCGGCAGGCCAAGCTCGGCACGGAAACCGGGATCACGCTTGCTGGGATGGAAGGTATCGATGTCGACGCCAAGCTGCAGCACGCTGGTGCGCGGCACATTGTGCTTGGCGAGTACCGCGCACACTTCATCGCTCAACGTGTAGACCCAGTCGAATTCGCGATAGGTGATTTCGGCATAGCCGTAGGACAGCCAGCGAAAGCCCTTGCCGAGCGTCGTCCCGAACTTGGCCTGCGCGACCCGAAAAACATGGGCGTTCGGGAAATCGGTGCTGTAGGCGGCCACCAACGCCGTATCAGGATAAGCGCGACGATGATGGATCGCGGTCCATGGCAGCACCCAGGGGCACAGCGACTCGACCACATCGGGCCGATAGCGCGCCAGCAGTTCGCGCACGATTTTGGTGCGGAGGATAAAGCGGTAATTGGGGCTGCCCCGGACGGGATCGGCACCGACCTCGGCCCAGATATGCCGCCCGTTGACGACAACCTTGTCTTCCGGGCCGGGCACGATCTGCAGCAAGGTATGCGGCGTCTTGGCGAGAATATAGTCGCGCTTTTCCCGCAAATAGGTGCTCACACCGCCGCCGCCAGCGGGCGAATAGCTTTGAGTCAGGTCGCATATGAGTAGCGGCGCAGGGCCGCCGGCGGGTCCGCTTTGCAGATCGCCCTTATCCAGCAACATGTGCAGACCCCTCGATCGTTTCAGCTGGCGCTGACCAGCCCCTTGTCGGCAAACAACTGCGATAATTCGCCGCTGTCATACATTTCCATCATGATGTCGGAACCGCCGACAAACTCGCCCTTTACGTAGAGCTGCGGGATGGTCGGCCAGTCGGAAAATGCCTTGATACCCTGGCGCACGCCCTGATCCTGCAGCACATCGACGCTGCCGAATTCGACGTTCAAATGGTTGAGAATCGACACCGCGGTGCTGGAGAAGCCGCATTGCGGGAACAGCGGGCTGCCCTTCATGAACAGCAAAACGTCATTGCTCGCCACCATTTCGGCAATGCGGGCGTGAGTGTCATCAGTCATCGGTCGTTCCTTCTCAGGCAGGTCAGGCAGGCACGGCAGTGGTCAGCTTCAGCGCGTGGAGAACGCCTCCCATGCGCCCACCCAGCGCGGCATATACCGCCTGATGTTGTTTAATCCGTGGCAGACCGCGAAAACTTTCTGCGGTCACGACGGCAGCATAATGATCTCCGTCGCCCGCCAGATCGGTAATCTCAACCGCGGCATCGGGAATGGCTGCAAGGATCAGCTGTTCGATCTCGGCGGCGGGCATCGCCATGATTATTGCGCGTCCGACAATTGTTGACGGGCGACAATATGCTGCTCGGCCAGCGCAGCACGCACACCGGCATCGTCGACGGCAACGCCGGCAGCCGTCAGATCGCCCAGAATCTTGCGAATTACATCCTCGTCGCCAGCTTCCTGGAAATCAGACTGGACCACGGCTTTTACATAGGCTTCGGATTCTTCTGGCGTCAGCTTCATCAGCTGCGCGGCCCATTGGCCGACCAGCTTGTTGCGGCGCGCGACCACGCGGAAGGCGACATCTTCTTCAAGCGCGAAATGGTTTTCGGCAGCGCGTTCGCGGTCGTCAAAGGTTGTCATGCCGGGGCATTCCCTGTGATGGTGATCATGCGGCCCCAGATAGGGAAGCAGTCCCGCTAAAGCAACGCCCTGTGGCGTCCCAAACTATGCCGCTACGCGAACAACAAGCTTCCCGATCGCACCGCGCGCGGCCATTTTGGCGATCGCCTTGCCGCCATCCTCAAATGCGAACACATCCGTGACAAGCGGGTTGATCGCCCCTTCCTTCCACAGCCGGAACAAGCGCTCGACATGATCCTGGTTCGCCTTGGGATCGCGGGCGGCAAACGCGCCCCAGAACACCCCGCACACATCGCAGCTTTTCAGGAGCGTCAGGTTCAACGGCAACCGGGGAATGCCGGCAGGGAAACCGACGACCAGATACCGGCCCTCCCACGCGATCGACCGCAGCGCCGGTTCGGCATAATCGCCGCCAACCGGATCATAAATCACGTCCGCACCATTCGGTCCGAGCACTGCCTTGAACTGCTCCGCCAGCGCCCGCGACTGATCCTTGTCGAACGGCGCGCGGCCATAGATGATCGTCTCATCCGCGCCTGCCGCCTTGCACGCCGCTGCCTTGTCTGCGCTGGACACAGCCGCAATCACCCGTGCGCCAAATGCCTTGCCGAGTTCCACCGCTGCCAGCCCGACCCCGCCCGCCGCGCCGAGCACCAGCAATGTCTGCCCTTCGGCAAGATGCCCGCGATCGAGCAGCGCATGAATCGTGGTCGCATATGTCAGCAGCAACGCCGATCCCTCCTCGAAGCTGCGCCCCTCGGGCAGTCGATACAGCCGCACGGCATCGACCACGATCTTCTCGACCAGCCCGCCATGGCCAACAGTCGCCACAACGCGGTCGCCGGGCGCCCAATCAGTCACCCCTTCTCCCACGCTGTCGACGACACCAGCGATCTCACCGCCGGGCGCGAAGGGACGCGCGGGCTTGAACTGATATTTGTCCTCGATGATCAGCACATCGGGATAGTTGATCGAGCACGCCTTGACCGCGACCACGACCTGCCCTTTGCCTGCAACGGGATCGGGCAGCGTTTCGAGCGTCAGGGTGTCAGGGCCGCCAGTGGCGGTGGAAAGCAAGGCACGCATCGATCATCTCCCGCAAATCAGCCAGCTGGAGGATCGATCCCGATCCGCCCTCATCTATTGATGCGGTTTCCTTGCCAGCGACCGACCGGCTTCGTCCAGTTGCTTATTCGGCGGCGGCCGGAAAAGCGGGCAGCTTGGCGATGTCGCGCGGGTCATGCTGGATGATCACCGTCGCCTTAGTATTGCGGGCGAGCGCCTTGAACCGATCGAACGACGCCAACGTATCAGCACGGTTGGTGTTAAAGGTGGGCACGCCGTTTGAGGCGTAATTCTCCTGAAAATGCGCGAGATCGCCAGTCAGCATGAACGTCTTGCTACTGCCCAGCTTGACCAGCAGCGCGTGGTGCCCCGGCGTATGGCCGGGCGTGTCGATCATCGTAACGCTGCCATCGCCGAACACGTCACGATCACCGGTGACGGGCATCGATTTACCCGCGCCGCTGATCCAGGTCTTCAGCGCCGCCGGGTTCGCGCCAAAAGCAGGGGGCGTCGCGCTCAAGGCGTCAAGATCGCCCTTGCCGATCATCAGCGTCGCATCAGGAAAGGATTCGGCCTGGCCGACATGATCATAATGATAATGGCTGATGCCGATCATCGTGATTTGATCAGGCTTCACACCCAGTTCGCCGAGCTGTTCAACGATCGTCTTGGTAATCGTGGCACCGCCGGTTTTCGGATCGATCTTGGCGCCCTTCATCGATGCGGGCAGGCCCGTATCCCACAGCATATAGCGATCGCCGTTCTTGATCAGATAGCAACTTGCCGTCAGCGCCTTGCCCTGGCCGGGATAGGCGCGGGTATCCGAAAACAGGTTGAGATCGGGGATATAGGTCGATCCGCAATCGAGCCGCCACAGCTTGACCGAACCGGTCGGCTGGCCGCTGGCGGCATAGGCGCACACGCCGCTGAGGATGGTGCCCGCGACCAACAGAAACAATGCTCTTTTCACCCGATTTCCCCCGCGCTCAGACCGCCCGCGCGCGGCCCTCTTCTGGAGCCTTCACTGCGTATTCAAGCCTTACGCGCTTCGTGAATCGGGCGAAAGTGGGTCGTTTCGCCTCCGTCCAAAGAATCGGCGTCATCCTGACACAGTTTGGCGCGCGGCCTGCTGCTCCTTTGGACTGACATAGGCTGCATCATGCGCGATCGGCAGCGGACCATCGGCCGTCAGCGCATCGAGCACGCTGCCAAAATCGGTCGCAGCGCGAAAACCCAGAACGCGCTCGGCGTGCTCGGCGTCGTAAACCCGGTCGATTGTTGCGGGGAGCACCCAGCCCTTTTCGGCATAAAGTGCTGCCGCCTGCGGAAAATAGCGCGCGATCACCGCCGGGGCATCGGCCTTCAACGCGGCAACATCTTCGCGGGCGAACGGCGTGGGGGCCGACAGGATGAAGGTATCGAAGCCGATTGCCGGCGCCCTATCCAGCGCCACCAAATGCGCCATTGCCGCGTCCTCGACCGTCAGGCGGCGGTTGAGCAGTTCATTGGCCTTCAGATTTTCGCCCGATGGCTGTTTGTGCGTGTCATCGTCTTCGGGGAAAAACCGCCCGGTCCGCAGGACTAGGCACGCCAGACCGCGCTCCTGATGGAACAGCCGGCAGAGATGTTCCGCCGCCAATTTGGTGACACCATAAATGTTACGCGGCTCGAGCGGGGCCATCGTCTCGTCGATCCACACCGCCCGGTCACCCTCGGCCCGGCGGATCGCGTCGGAGATCATCAGCGATGTGGTCGAGGTGAAAACAAACCGGTCATGCCCCGCCGCCGATGCCGCTTCGAGCAGATTGAGCGTGCCGGTAACGTTCACATCAACAAAAGATTGCGTTGGGTACCGCGCGATATCAGGCTTGTGGAGCGCGGCGGCGTGGATGACCGCCTCGATCGATCGCTCGCTAAAGATCCGGTCGATCAGCGCCCGATCGGCGACCGTGCCGATTACATCGGTATCGGCACCGGGCGCGACATCCAGCCCCGTCACCTGATGCCCCGCCCCGCGCAACAACGGCGCGAGATAGCGCCCCAACCAGCCCGACGATCCGGTGAGCAGGACGCGCATCGATCTCAGCCGGTATAATGCGCGGTCGTTTTCGCGCGCACTTCATCCGCTGTCACACCCGGGGCGAGCTCGACCAGCTCGAACGGACTGGCATGATCGGGCCGGTGAAACACCGCCAGATCGGTGATGATCATGTCGATCACATTCTTGCCCGTCAGCGGCAAGGTGCAGGCCGGGATGAACTTGGGGTCGCCGTTTTTCGATGTGTGCTCCATCACCACGACGATGCGCTTGACGCCCGCGACCAGATCCATCGCCCCGCCCATGCCCTTGATCAGCTTGCCGGGGATCATCCAGTTGGCGATGTCACCGCCTTCGCTGACTTCCATCGCGCCCAGCACGGTCAGATCGATATGCCCGCCGCGAATCATCGCGAAACTGTCGGCACTGCTGAAATAGACCGATGACGGCAGCTCGCTGATCGTCTGTTTGCCCGCGTTGATCAGATCGGGATCGACCTGATCGGGATAAGGGAACGGCCCGATGCCGAGCATCCCATTCTCGCTCTGCAAGGTCACGTCCATGCCCGCCGGGATGTGGTTCGCCACCAGGGTCGGGATACCGATGCCCAGATTGACGTAAAACCCGTCCTGAAGCTCTTTCGCCGCCCGCGCGGCCATGTCGTCCCGTGTCCAGGCCATTATGCCGACTCCCGTTCGCGCGTGGTGACGAATTCGATCTTCTTGTCATAGGGCGCACCGAGGATCAGCCGGTTCACATAGATGCCAGCCAGATGCACCTGATCGGGGTCGAGCGACCCCACCGGCACGATCTCCTCGACTTCCGCCACGCAAACCTTGCCAGCGGTCGCCATCGGCTGATTGAAATTGCGCGCGGTCTTGCGGAAGATCAGGTTGCCCGCTTCGTCCGCTTTCCAACCTTTGATGATCGACAGGTCGGCGCGGATGCCGCGTTCGAGAATATATTCCTGTCCGTCGAACTCCATCACCGGCTTGCCCTCTGCCACCAGCGTGCCGACGCCGGTCTTGGTGTAGAAACCGGGAATGCCCGCGCCACCGGCCCGGCAGCGTTCGGCGAGCGTGCCCTGCGGCGAAAATTCCACCTCAAGCTCACCGCTCAGATATTGCCGCTCGAATTCCTTGTTCTCACCAACGTATGAGCTGATCATCTTCTTTACCTGCCGCGTGCGCAGCAGCTTGCCGAGCCCCTCGCCATCGATTCCGGCATTGTTGCTCGCGATCGTCAGATCCTTTGTGCCCGCATCGCGAATCGCATCGATCAGCCGTTCGGGAATGCCGCACAAGCCAAAGCCGCCAGCGCAAATCGTCATCCCGTCGAACAACACGCCTTCCAGCGCGGCGGCGGCATTGGGATAGAGCTTGTTCATGGGGTGGCTCCGCAAACGGGGTGGGGTCGGATGCCGCTTAGTCCCGGCGGCAAGCGCGGGTCAACGGCTAGACGGCAGCCCCAAACAGCAATCCCACCGCTGCGGTGATCGCCATCGCCAGCGCGCCCCAGAATGTCACCCTTATGGTGGCGCGCAGCACTGGTGCCCCGCCCGCCCGCGCGCCGACGACGCCCAGAACCGCTAGAAACAGGATCGAACCGATCCCCACACCCCAGGCCAAAACTGGCTGGGGCAGCACCAGCACCAGCAGCAACGGAAAGGCCGCGCCGACCATGAAACTCGCGGCAGACGCCAGAGCCGCCTGAATGGGCCTTGCCTCCAATTGCGCACTCAGACCGAGTTCGTCGCGGAGATGCGCCTTTAATGGATCGCGGGCGGTAAACTGCGCAGCCACGTCCGATGCCAATTTGCGCTCGAGCCCCCGCCCCATATAGATTCGCGTCAACTCCTCCAGCTCAGACTCCGGGTCTTCCGCTAGTTCGCGGGCTTCCTTTGCGCGATCTGCCTTTTCGGTATCGGCCTGTGAGCTGACCGACACATATTCCCCCGCTGCCATCGACATGGCGCCGGCCACCAGCGCCGCCACGCCCGTGAGCAGGATCGCCGCCGGGCTTTGGGCTGCAGCCGCCACGCCGATAATCAGGCTTGCGGTTGAGACGATCCCGTCATTCGCGCCAAGTACCGACGCGCGCAGCCACCCGATCCGCGATACGAGATGGCGTTCGGTATGTCGCGGCATGGCATCCCCTATCGGTAATATCTTGATGACGATCGCCACCACCACATTGATCGCCGTCAAAGCGCATGATGGGACATCGCCCTAAACTTTTTGAACCGCCGCCGACTCAACCGGCGAGCGTTGGCGACGACATTCATGTTCGAAAGGCACTCCGATGCGATCGATTCTTGTGTATGCCGATGGTGGTCCTGCCAATGAACTTCGGGTTCAGACCGCGCTCGATATTGCGCGTCTGACTGACGGCCATATTACATTGCATGTCAACACACCCGTCCAGCAATATATGGCGATGGATCCGTTTGGCGGCGCTTACCTCCTTACCGATGCCCTTGCCGAGGCTGACCGCAAGGAAACCGCGCTTATTGCCGCGCTCGCCGCAAAGCTCGGCGCTGAAAATGTCCCTTGGGATATGCAGACAAGCACGTGCTTTACCGCCGATGGATTGGCCGAAGCCGCCCTGTTGTCTGACCTTATCATTCTGTCGGCCAACCAGATCGAAGGCGAGGCCGACCCCTTTGCGGCAAAACTGGTGGGTGACGTCGTGCTTACGGCACGCCGCCCCGTACTCGCCGTGCCGGCGGGTACGAATCCGCTGTTCATCTGTGGCACGGCGATGATCGCATGGTCCGGAGGCCATGAGGCAGCCGATGCTCTCCGCGCTGCCATCCCGCTATTGGCCCACGCCAAAGCCGTCAAACTGGTGACCGTAGTCGACGATCCCACCTTCTTTCCGTCAACCGACGCTGCCCGTTATTTGTCGCGCCACGGTATTCATGCCGACGTGATCGAGCGGCCCCGCGACGCCCAAAATGTCGGCACTGCACTAGCAGCCGCCGCCGCCGCACTCGAAGCGGACTGGGTCGTGATGGGCGCCTACAGCCATAGCCGCCTTCGCGAGAACGTCTTTGGTGGGGTGACGCAACAATTTCTTGAGGTCGCCAGCTATCCGATGTTTTTGAGCCATTGATGCAGGCTCAGTTCAATAGGCGAGCGCCAATCCCGGTCGCTTCCAAGGCATCGTGATCAACTGACCCGTTCCCGATAGCGTGATGTATGCCGTCATCCGATCCGCGCCACCCCAACAGATATTGGTCGTGAACGGATCGGGCGTCGGCACGAATTCGATCAGTTCGCCCGCGGGGGAGATCACCGAGATGCCGCTCTCGCCGATCGTCGCGACACAGATATTGCCGCATTCCTCGACCCCGAGCGAATCGAAGAATTTATACCCGGCGGGGCGGTAAAGCGGCATCCCTGCCCCGCCGAGCCCGCCCGCCTGATCGACCTTGCCCGGCGCGGTGACCCGAAACGCCATCAGGCGGCACGTATAGGTTTCTGCCGCATAGAGCGTGTTGCCATCGGGCGAGAGGCCAATGCCATTGGGATTTTCGCTGGGGAACACGACTTCCTCGAGATGCGATCCGTCGGCTTTCGCGTAAAAAATGCCGGTCACATCGCGTTCGCGCGGCCGGGTTTTGCCGTGGTCCGTGAACCAGAAGCCGCCGTGATGATCGAAAACAATGTCGTTCGGCCCGCGCAACACGCAGCCAAAATCGCCATCCTTGTACAGAATCTCGACCGCGCCGGTGTCGATATCGATCCGCTCGATCCGTCCGCCCGAATAATCATCGGCCTGGCCGTGCGGAATCAGCAGGCCGTTCGGGTGCTCGACATAATTGAAGCCGCCATTGTTGCAGCAATAAAGCTTGCCATCCGGCCCCACCGCCAGCCCGTTCGGGCCACCACCCGGTGTCGCCAAGGATACCTTGCTGCCATCCGGGCGCACCCGCGTGATCCGCCCCGCCTCGATTTCGACCAGGATCACGCTGCCATCGGGCATCGCCACCGGGCCTTCGGGAAAGCGCAGTCCACTGGCCATCACGGTGAAATCGGTCATGGCATCTCCCCTCGTATTGATCGTTTTGTGGCCCTATCTGCGCTGCAACGACCATATCGCCAAGGAGAATTCCCGCATGTCCGCCAGCTATGACGCCGACCTTGCCTTGTTCGTCGATGGCGCATGGCGCGCGGGCGAGGGCCGCGAGACCCGACCGGTCGTGAACCCCGCAACCGGCGACGCGATCGCCGAAGTGCCACTGGCGTCCACCGCCGATCTCGATGCAGCGCTCGCCGCTGCCGAGCGCGGCTTCAAGATCTGGCGGGCAACCGATGCGGGCGCGCGCGCCGCCATTCTCCACAAGGCCGCCGACCTGATCCGCGCGCGTGCCGACGCAATCTCCACGCTGATGACGCGCGAACAAGGCAAGCCGATCGCGGAGGCGCGCGGTGAGGTGATCAGTTCAGCGCAGATGTTTGACTGGTTCGCTGAAGAAGCGCTGCGCCATTATGGCCGCGTGCTCGTGCGCCCGACCGGTCAGCGATCGATCGTCATCCAACAGCCGGTCGGCGTCGTCGCCGCGCTCTCGCCCTGGAATTTCCCGGTCTATCTGATGGCCAAGAAGCTCGCCCCCGCGCTTGCCGCCGGATGCGCCGTCATCTGCAAGCCGCCCGAGGAAACGCCGGGCTGCACCAGCGCGATCATGCGTTGCCTGGAGGATGCGGGGCTGCCCAAGGGCGTGGCGCAGCTGGTGTTCGGCGTGCCCGACACCGTCAGCCGCCACCTGATTGCCTCGCCCATCACCGCGAAAGTCAGCTTCACCGGGTCAGTGCCGGTCGGGCAGCATCTGCTCCGCCTTGCCGCCGATGGCGTGAAGCGGGCGACGATGGAACTCGGTGGCCATGCGCCGGTGCTGATCTTTGCTGATTGCGATCTGGAAAAGACGCTCGACATGGTCGTGCCGCAGAAATTCCGCAACGCCGGGCAGGTCTGCGTTTCGCCCACGCGCTTCTATGTCGAGGAAGCGATTTATGAGGATTTCCTGGCCGGGTTCGCCGCGCGCACCGCGCAGGTGCCGGTCGGCGACGGGCTCGATCCCGCCACCCGCATGGGGCCGCTCGCCAATGGTCGCCGCCCCGGTGCCATCGAACGCTTGGTCGACGACGCCAAGGCCAAGGGCGCGCGGACGATGGCTGGGGGCGAACGGATGGGCAATCAGGGGTTCTTCTTCCAACCAACTCTGCTTGCCGACGTTCCCAACGAGGCGGACATCATGTCGAACGAGCCTTTCGGTCCCGTCGCCGTCAGCCGATCGTTCAGGGATTTCGACGATGCGATCGAAAAAGCTAACCGTCTGCCTTACGGCCTTGCCGCCTTCGCTTTTACCGAGAATGGCCGCCGCGCGAACCTGCTCGGCGACGCGATTGAAGCGGGCATGGTGGGCATCAACAGCTTCGCAATCAGCGGGGCAGATACGCCCTTCGGCGGCGTGAAGTTGTCAGGCTTTGGCAGCGAGGGCGGTAGCGAGGGCTTTGAGAGTTACACGGTCACCAAGGCGATTCATCAGGCGTAGCGCATCGATCCGCCCATCGCTAAACCCCTGACCATGAGCACCAAACGCACCGGCGGCCGCATTCTTGTCGATAACCTGATCGCGCAAGGGTGCGACCGCATCTTTCAGGTACCGGGCGAGAGTTTCCTCGCGGTACTCGATGCGCTACACGACTCGCCCGAGATCGACGTCGTGACGTGCCGGCAGGAAGGTGGCGCGGCCTTTATGGCCTGTGCCGATGGCACGCTGACCCAGCGCCCCGGCATCTGTTTCGTCACGCGCGGGCCGGGCGCGACCAATGCGAGCATCGGCGTGCACGTCGCGATGCAGGATAGTCAGCCGATGATTCTGTTCATCGGGGATGTTGATCGCGGGATGCGCGACCGTGAGGGCTTTCAGGAAGTCGATTTCCCGGCGATGTTTGCGCCCTTGTGCAAATGGGCGACCCGGATTGAGGACGCGCGCCGCATCCCCGAATATATTGCCCGCGCTTTCAATGTTGCGACGAGCGGTCGACCCGGCCCGGTGGTGATCGCGCTGCCCGAGGATATGCTGTGCGACATGGTCGAGGCGGTGGATCGTCCCGCCGTCACCCGGCATCCCTCGGCGCTCGATCCCTATGATTATAGCGATCTGCTTGACCAGCTCGTCGCCGCCAAGAGCCCGGTGACGATTATCGGCGGCGCGGTTTGGGACAAGCGGACTGCGGGGGCGTTCGATCATTTCGCGCAGAACTGGGGCATTCCGGTCGCGGGCGCCTTTCGACGCCAGGATGCCATTTCCAATGCATCGCCTGTTTGGGCAGGCAACCTTGGCTATGGACCGAACCCCAAGCTCGTCGAGCGGATCAAGGCAGCCGATCTGCTGCTGGTGATTGGCGCGCGGCTGGGTGAGGCGACAACCGACGGCTACACGCTGATTACGCCCGATCATCCCGGCCAGAAGCTGATCCATGTCCACCCCGATCCGGCTGAGTTGAACCGCGTCTACCGCGCTGACACAGCGATTGCCGCGCCGGTTTTCAATTTCGCTGATATGCTCGCCCGGGCGGAGGCGCCGGCATGGCCGCGATCCGATGGCGCCGAGGCACACGAGCAGTGGCTCGACTGGTCGACCCCCAAACCGCGCGACAATGTTACTCTCGATCTCGGTCCCTGCGTCGCAGCGATGCGTGAGCGGCTTCACCCCGAAGCGACGATCATCTGCAACGGCGCCGGTAATTTCTCCGGCTGGTGGCACCGTTATTGGCATTATGGCAGCCCCGGCACGCAGCTTGCTCCCACCGCGGGTGCGATGGGCTATGGCGTCCCCGCCGCTGTCGCAGGCGCGCTGCGCTGCGCCGACAAGACCGTTGTCGCCGTTGCTGGCGACGGCGATTTCCTGATGAACGGGCAGGAACTCGCAACCGCGATCCAGCACGGCGCTAACATGCTCGTCATCATCGTCGACAATGGCGGGTACGGTACGATCCGCATGCACCAGGAGCGCGAATATCCCGCTCGCCTGAGCGGTACAGAACTCCACAACCCCGATTTTGCCCTGCTGGCCAAGGCCTATGGGGCGTGGTCAGAAACGGTCGAGACCACTGCGCAATTCGCCCCCGCGCTCGACCGCGCGCTTGCGCAACCCGGCGTCAAGCTGCTGCATGTCAAAACCGATATCGAAGTGATCACCAATGGCACCACGATCAGTGCGATCAGGCAGCGCTGATCCACACCGTCGACATGCAGTCTGCAACGATCTTTAGTGCACCCAGCCTGATCGGCGCCAGCTGTTGGGGGTATCGGCGATGAACTGCCGCATCGCCTGCGCCGCCCATTCTGCATCCAGCCCGATCGCACGCGCATAGCTGCTGGCAAAACCAACGGCGTATAATGGCGCGGTAAACTGGTCGAGCCGCCCTTCTTCAAGGGCCGACAGATAGACGGCGCGAATGCGGGTGCGTTCGGAGACAGCCTCGATCGACAAGTTCGCCGCGAGCCGCGCAGCGCGAAGCTTTACGCCCAACGCACAATGTCTGATTTCCTGGAACTGTTCGGGCGCAAAGGGAAGAACGGGCACGAATGAAATCGAATCATCGTCAACGATATCACTCACTGCACTTGCCCCCCCAGACCGTGAATAACAACGAGAGCGGCAAGTTTTCAGAGCTCGCAAGCCCCCAAATACCTAATTTGGGCTAGCGCGAATTTTCGATCGATATTTGAGATCGATACCCGAACCATCATCGCACTTTCGCGATCGTAACGCCACGCTTACGACCGGATTTCTGCGCATGTGAGCCGCGAACACACCAACGAAAATCACCCTTCAGCCCGATTCGCGATAGATCGCCACGACAATCAGGGTGCTGCAAAGCAAGTCGGCCGCCCCGGGGATCCGGGACGGCCGATCGTCTTCAGTACATTAAAGGCAGGCTAGCGCCCGATCAGATATCGTCGCCAAGCGCGCCCTTGATCTTGCCGGCGGTCTGCTGGGCCTTGCCCTTCAGTTCCTGCGCCTTGCCATCGGCCTGCGTCTCGGGATCATTGCTGTTCTGCTTGATCTTGCCGATCGCTTCGTTGACATTGCCTTTGATCTTGTCGGTGAGTTCACCCATGACACATGCTCCTTCACGCGCCGGTCGTCCGGACAATCCGGGTT
>NZ_NCGB01000015.1:0-65706 GCF_002278865.1 Sphingomonas sp. 28-62-11
GCATTCGATGCAGGTGACCGGGTCATCCTTGCCCAGATCGTAAAAACGCGTTGCGCATTTCGGACACGTTCGCTTCGTGCCCCATTCCGGCTTCACCATAAGGTGCCTCGTGCCTTTCGAAGTAATGGGATTTTGTGGCTGTTGAGCCGCAAAGTGGGGCGCGCCTTGCCATAGCGCAAGCGCGCTGTCAAAGCCGCCGCCGATGTCGCACCCAGACCCCCTTCCCCGCCAATTCGTTGCAAGCGGTCCATTAAAGGGCGCGATGACGGTGCCCGGCGACAAATCGATCAGCCATCGGGCGCTGATGTTTGCCGCCCTCGCTGTCGGTACCAGCCGGATTGAAGGACTGCTGGAGGGCGAGGATGTGCTCGCCACCGCCGCTGCGCTCCGCGCGATGGGGGCAACGATCACGCGCCTGAAGGACGGCATCTGGGAGGTCAGCGGCGTTGGGGTCGGCGGGCTGCTACAGCCGGCGCAGGCGCTAGATATGGGCAATTCGGGCACCTCGACCCGGCTGCTTATGGGGCTGGTTGCCAGCCACCCGATAACCGCGACCTTTGTTGGCGATGCGTCGCTATCGGCGCGACCAATGGGCCGGGTGATCGATCCGCTGTCGCAGATGGGGGCGGATATCACCGCCAGCCCCGGCGGACGGTTGCCCCTGATGGTACGCGGAATCTGCCCGGCGGTGCCGATCAGCTACACACTGCCGGTGGCATCAGCGCAGGTAAAGTCGGCGGTGCTGCTAGCGGGACTCAACACGCCCGGCATCACCCGCGTGATCGAGCCGGTCGCGACGCGCGATCATAGTGAGCGAATGCTCTTGGGGTTTGGCGCGCAGATTACGGTCGAGGAAACCGATCAGGGTCGCATCATTTCGATCACGGGAGAGGCCGAACTGACGCCGCAATCGATTACCGTGCCGGGCGATCCCTCTTCAGCCGCCTTTTTCGCGGTCGCTGCGTCGATCATCCCGGGATCGGACGTGCTGATTGCCAATGTCGGACTGAACCCCACCCGCACCGGGCTGTTCACGGCGCTCACGATGATGGGTGCCGATATCGTGCAGGAAAACCCCCGCTTCGTGGGCGGCGAACCGGTTGCCGACTTGCGTGTCCGTCACGCACCGCTCCACGCGATTACGGTACCACACGAACTCGCGCCCAGCATGATCGACGAATATCCCATCCTGTTCGTCGCCGCAGCCATGGCAAGTGGTCGGACCGCGGCGCGTGGTGCGCACGAATTGCGCGTCAAGGAATCGGACCGGATCGCGACGATGGCAACCGCGC
Source organism: Sphingomonas sp. 28-62-11 (assembly GCF_002278865.1). Classification (NCBI taxonomy): domain Bacteria; kingdom Pseudomonadati; phylum Pseudomonadota; class Alphaproteobacteria; order Sphingomonadales; family Sphingomonadaceae; genus Sphingomonas; species Sphingomonas sp. 28-62-11. The sequence goes on from NZ_NCGB01000015.1 coordinate 1,293, forward strand.
TCACCGCGATCGGCGTGGGTGTCGAGGAGTATGAGGATGGCCTTGCCATTACCGGATCGGCCGGCGCGCCGTTACGCGGGGATGCGATGATCGCGTCCCGGCTCGATCACCGGATTGCGATGAGCATGGCGATTGCAGGCCTCGCCTCGCACAAGGCGCTGACGATCGACGATGTGTCACCCGTCGCCACCAGTTTCCCGACATTCTTCGAAACGCTTGACGCGCTGGCCGGTATGGCCCTTTGATAGGGCCATGATTATCGCCGTCGACGGACCCGCTGCATCGGGCAAAGGCACCATCGCCCGCGCGCTCGCCAAGCATTATGGCTTGCCGCACCTCGATACCGGATTGCTGTATCGCGCCGTCGCGCTGACGGTGGTGCGCAATGAGCTGAATCCGGACATCGAGGCTGATTGCTTCGCGGCGTGCGATTTCGACGAATCGGTCCTCGCCGACCCCGAACTGCGGACCGATGAAATCGGTAAGATCGCCTCAATCGTATCGGCGCATCCCTTAGTGCGGACTGCCCTGCTCCACCGCCAGCGGCGTTTTGCCAATCAGCCAGGCGGCGCGGTGCTCGACGGGCGGGATATCGGCACGGTGATCGCGCCCAATGCCGACGCCAAGTTATTTGTCAAAGCGACGCCATCGATCCGCGCGAAGCGGCGCCATCTGGAACTGCGCCAACACGGCGCGGTCGTCAGCATCGACAAGGTTCTGGCCGATATTCGCGCCCGCGACTTGCGCGACAGCCAGCGCGCCACCGCGCCGCTCGTGCTCGCCAACGACGCCGCCTTGCTCGATACGAGCTTTCTGTCTATAGAATCAGGCATCCAGCGGGCGATTGAGCTCGTGGAGGCTCGGACAAGGGTGAAGACGGCAACGTCCTGACCCGGCGAGGCGCGAAGCGGAACGGCAAAACGCCGATCCTGCTTACGCGCCCTTTTCGCTTTGTCGGCATGTCTTCGCGTGCGCTATTTCCCGACGGATGCCGCGTCCGGCAATCGGTCGCCGCGGCAACATGGCCAAAGACCGCCGGAGACAACCGGCTGGCCGGACAATAGACTTGGGATACTGTAACTTTATGGCCTCTTCGGCAAATCCAACGCGCGACGATTTCGCAGCACTTCTGGAAGAAACACTCGGCGATGCAGACGGCTTTGAGGGCCGGGTCGTCAAGGGCACCGTCACCGCGATCGAGAATGACCTTGCTGTCATCGACGTAGGCCTCAAGTCCGAAGGCCGCGTGCCACTCCGCGAATTCGCGATGCCTGGCCAGAAGGCCGATCTGAAGGTTGGTGACGAAGTCGAAGTCTATGTCGACCGGGTCGAAAATATCCACGGCGAAGCGATGCTCAGCCGCGATCGCGCTCGCCGCGAAGCCGCCTGGGACACGCTGGAAACCGAATTCGCCAAAACCGCCCGCGTCGAAGGCGTCATCTTTGGCCGCGTGAAGGGTGGCTTCACTGTCGATCTGAACGGCGCCGTGGCCTTCCTGCCCGGTTCGCAGGTCGATATCCGCCCGGTCCGCGACGTTACCCCGCTGATGGACATTCCGCAGCCATTCCAGATCCTGAAGATGGACCGCAAGCGCGGCAACATCGTCGTTTCGCGTCGTGCCATCCTCGAAGAAACCCGCGCTGAGCAGCGTTCGGGCCTGATCCTGTCGCTGGCCGAGGGCCAGGTGATCGACGGTATCGTCAAGAACATCACCGATTATGGCGCGTTCGTCGATCTGGGCGGCATCGATGGCCTGCTTCACGTTACCGATCTCAGCTACAAGCGCGTCGGGCATCCGAGCGAAGTGCTGAACATCGGCGATACCGTGAAGGTGCAGATCATCCGCATCAACAAGGACACGCAGCGCATCAGCCTTGGCATGAAGCAGCTTGAGAGCGATCCGTGGGATGGCGCGATGGAGAAATACCCGATCGGCGCCAAGCTGTCGGGTCGCGTGACCAACATCACCGAATATGGCGCGTTCGTCGAACTGGAAGCGGGCATCGAAGGTCTGGTCCATGTCAGCGAAATGAGCTGGACCAAGAAGAACGTCCACCCCGGCAAGATCGTTTCGACCAGCCAGGAAGTCGACGTCATCGTCCTCGAAGTCGATTCGGAAAAGCGTCGCATCTCGCTTGGCCTCAAGCAGGCGATCAGCAACCCATGGGAAGCCTTTGCCGAGGCGCACCCGGTCGGCTCGACCGTCGAGGGCGAAGTCAAGAACGCGACCGAATTCGGCTTGTTCATCGGCCTCGACAACGATGTCGACGGCATGGTCCACATGTCCGACATCGCCTGGGGCGTATCGGGCGAGGACGCGCTCAACCTGCACCGCAAGGGTGAGACCGTTCAGGCGATCGTGCTCGACATCGATGCCGAAAAGGAGCGTATCTCGCTCGGCATGAAGCAGCTTGAGCGCGGTGCGCCCGCCGTCGGCGGCGCAGCTGCAGCCGAAGGCAGCGATGCCGGCTCACGCCTCAGCAAGAACGCGATCGTCACCGTCACCGTGCTCGAAGTCCGCGATGCGGGCCTCGAGGTGCAGACCGGCGACGCAGGCGCGACGGGCTTCATCAAGCGGACCGATCTGGGCCGTGACCGCGACGAACAGCGGCCTGAGCGTTTCCAGGTCGGCCAGAAGTTCGACGCGATGGTGACTGGTTTCGATCGTTCGAAGAAGCCGACCTTCTCGATCAAGGCGATGCAGATCTCCGAAGAGAAGCAGGCCGTTGCGCAATATGGCTCGTCCGACTCAGGCGCGTCGCTCGGCGACATCCTTGGCGAAGCGCTCAAGGCGCGATCGGGCGACACCAAGAAGTAACCTACTCAAAATGGGGACATGAACTGGCGTCATGTCCCCATTATTTCCTCTACGCGCAATTTTATGTCGCATCTGTTCTGGGGCAACGTCACATCGATTACATGTGGGGGGAGACACAAACATGATACGCTCAGAACTAGTTCAGCGGCTGGTCGAGGAAAATCCGGACCTGACGCCACGCGACGTCGAATCCATCGTTTCAACATTTTTTGATGAGATTGCCGCACGATTGGCAGCTGACGGTCGGGTCGAGTTGCGCGGCTTTGGCGCTTTCTCAACCCGCGCGCGCGATGCCCGTAGCGGTCGCAATCCACGGACGGGCGAAGTCGTCGCCGTATCCGCCAAGCGCGTTCCCTATTTCAAGCCCGGCAAGGAAATGCGCGCCCGCCTCAACTGCGACGGCTGATTGCGCTTTTCCACCACGAACGCGGGTTGACCTCTGCCTGCCATTCGGCTTGCGTGCTTTCAGCGCGGACGTGGCGAAATCGGTAGACGCAGGGGACTTAAAATCCCCCTCTTCTGGAGTGCGGGTTCGAGTCCCGCCGTCCGCACCAGCCTTCTTGGCGCGTTGGTGGCCTGGGTGATCGCCCAAGAGCGGTGGCGCATCGCGCGTGCCAATGGCAAAGAAGCGCGATGAGGCCGGTTGCTCTTCCCCGTTTCGTTGCGCCTTTGCTGCTTATTGGCGGCATTTTGCTGGTCGCCAGTTGCAATCAGCGGCGCGATATCGGTCCCGTTGTGGTCAGCGCGATCGGCCCGGGTCCGGTATTGACCGATCCAGCGCGCGGGGCCCTCAGCGGTCCGGCGCGGCTGTTGCTTGATTCAACCGCGCAGGGCCTGGTCAGGTTCGATGCCGTCGGGCAAATCGCGCCTGGTCTTGCCGAACGATGGATCGTTATCGACAACGGCATGAGTTACATTTTTCGTCTGCGCGAGGCCGAATGGAGCGATGGCAGCCGAGTGACGGCGGCACAGATCGTCGAACGTCTACGGCGGCAGATCGCCCCGCGATCACGCAACCCGTTGCGTCCCTATTTGACGGCAGTCGACGAGATTGTGGAAATGACCCCCCAGGTGATCGAGGTGCGACTGAAGCGCCCGCGGCCTGATCTGCTCAAGCTCTTCGCTCAGCCCGAGCTAGCCTTGTTGCTTGATCGACCACCGCGCGGCACCGGTCCGTTCCGGGTCGCACCATCGGGCAAGAACGGAACACTACTGACACCGGCCTTCGATCCGGCACGCGCCACCAGTGATGATGTCGAAGAACCCGGTCCCGAGCAATCCGTCCAGTTAATCGGCGAGCGTTCGGCGCGCGCCATCGTCCGTTTTGCCGAACGTCAATCCGATCTGGTCAGTGGCGGCACCTTTGTCGACTGGCCGCTGCTCAAGTTCGTCGAGATCGCGCCGGCCAATTTTCGGTTGGATCCGGCCGAAGGTCTGTTCGGGTTCGCTATTGTCAATCGCGAAGGCTTTCTGGCCGATGCCGATAATCGAGCCGCCCTCTCCCAGGTGATCGATCGCATCGCCATCGTCTCGGCATTTGCGCCCGGCTGGCAAGCGACCGAACAGATCCTGCCTGCAGCACTCGATTCCGCTGCCAATCCATCGATTGCAAGCTGGGCGACATTATCGCCTGCTCAGCGGCGCGAAGGTGCGCGGGCACGCGTCCGCCGTTGGAAGGCAAGCCATGACAGGACAATCACGATCCGAATAGCGTTGCCCTCCGGGCCCGGCGCGACCATCTTGTACGGGTTTGTCGGCGCCGCGCTCCGATCGATCGGCCTGACGCCACAACGCGTGAGCCGCGATGCCCCTGCCGACCTCCGCTTGATCGACTCAGTTGCGCCCTATGACAGCGCACGCTGGTATCTCGCCACTGCGTGCCAGCCCTGTGGTGAAGATGTGGAAGGCGCGCTGAACGCAGCGCGCGATGCCGACTCGCTGTCCGAACGCGCTCAACGGATTGCCGAAGCCGACGCGCTGGTGAATGAGGATGCTGCTTTCATCCCAATCGCACGTCCGCTACGTTGGTCGTTGGTCGCGTTGCGGCTCAGCCGATGGCAGGGGAACGGACGCGCCTGGCATCCGTTGAATGAGCTTCGCACCAATACCAGATAGGGGAGCAGACAGGGGCCATGGCAAACCGCACCACCCGAATCGACCCGGAACAGGTCCGCAAGCTCGCCGCCCAGCTGCCACTCGGGCGTGATGCTGCCGGTGTGCGCAAGCGGATTGAGGCAATGGAGCATTTGCTCGAGGGGCTCATCACCATCCCCGGCCTTAACCGCAAGGTCGGCCTAGACGTGATCCTAGACTTCATCCCGGTCGCTGGCCCGACTATTGCCGCAGCGATGGGCGGCTGGATGATGTGGGAAGCTCGAAATCTGGGCATGACCAAAACCCATATGCTGCGCATGGCGGGCAATATCGGCATCGATTATCTGCTCGGCCTGATCCCCTGGATCGGTGCGGTGCCCGATTTCTTCTTCCGCTCGAACACGCGGAATCTGAAGATGATCAAGCGTTATATGGACCGGCACCACCCCTCAACGGCGATTATTCAGGGGTAAGTGCCGGCCCGGCGCCGGCATCAATCGCCGGGTGCTATTCCATGGCCGCTTGCTGGAGCCCAATATTGTTCGGGCGCGGCAACACAAGACGCAAGAAAGCCGCCAGCGGCATTGGCCACCGGCGGCTTGGGTAATGTTACCAGATCACTTGATGGCGGCGAGGCCGTCGGTGATCTTCTTGATCATTTCGTCGGTCACGGCGCCGCCCGAATAGGGCTGTACCTGGGTCAGGCTCATCGCCTTAAACTGGTCATAGGCGGGGTGGGCCGGCAGGCCGGGGATCACGCCTTCCAGAACTGCCTTGGCGGCAGGATCAGCAACCAGTGCCTCGATCGGGCTGTCGATGGACAGCTTGGCGGCACCAGGTGTGGTCGCGGCTGGCGGGGTTGGCGCAACAGGTGCCGCAGGTGCGGTCTGGGCCAAAGCGGGAGCTGCAGTCAGCGTCAGCAGGGCGGCAACGGCAAAAAGCTTCATGGGGGCGTCTTTCTAGAATGGCTGGGCACGAATCGCCCAAGTCCTAAAAGCGCAAAATTGCGGCGATAGCTAGGCCAAGCCGCCTGCAATCAATGCCATCAGTTGACGCGCGCGAGCCCAGCGATGGTGCGATCGACCAGCGGCTTATCAGCACCGGCATCATGCCGATCGGTGATTATCTGCGTTGCTGCGCGCGTCGCAGCGTCGGCAGCGCGTGCGCGGACCTCTGCAATCGCGCCGCGTTCGGCAGCGGCAATCTTGTCTTCCGCCATCCGGGCGCGACGGGCGGTCAGCTCCGCCGCATCTGCTTCAGCCTTGGCGAGCATCGTCTTCGCTTCGGCTTCGGCGTGTGCGATAATGGCAGCAGCATCGCCAGCGCTCGCGGCGCTGCGCTTTTTCGCATCAGCGAGCAGCGCTTCGGCTTCGGCCCGCAAGCGATTGGCCTCATCCAACTGTGCGCGGATCGTGCCGATCCGGCTGTCGAGCGCCTTGGCGATCATCGCCGGCACTTTCTGCCAGATCATCAGGCCGATCACGACGATCATCGACAGGGCAACGAAGCCCGGTGCCGAAATGCCGAACGCTGTCGGCGCTTCGTGATGCTCGGGCGCAACCGCCCCGTTAGCGAGCGTGGATGCGTGCGTTTCAGCCATGCGCGAGGGCAACCTTTACTTGCTGTTCGACCAGCGCCCGATCGGTCGAAACGCCCGACAGCTTGGCGACGATCGCCTCGACCGCCTCAACAGTCGACGCCTCGATCTCACCAAGCGCTGCCTGTTTGCGGCCTTCGATCGAGTCGGTCGCTGCAGCAAGGCGGACGAGCATTTCAGCATCCGCCTGCTTCGCGACCGCTTCGGCGCGGGCAATCGCCTTTGCCTTGGCTTCGGCCACCGACTTCATCGCCTGGCCACGCGCGCCATCAAGGCTGGCGTTATAGGCGATGTTACTGGCTTCCGCCGCCGATCGCGCGGCTTCGGCAGCGGCGAGATCACCCGCGACCTTGCCGTTGCGATCGTCGATGGTCTTTTCAATCTTCGGCACCATGCCCCGGCCAATTCCGAAATAAATGAGCGCGAACACGATCGCGAGCCAGAACAGCTGCGAGGCGTAAATCTCAGCAATTTGGGAAAGCTGGGGCATGGCGGCCGATGCCTTACTTGACGACGAACAGGATCAAGATCGCGACGACGAACGCGATCAGGCCCAACAATTCCGACGCGGCGAAACCGATGAACAGACGGCCCTGCTGGCCATCAGCTGCTTCCGGATTGCGCAGCGCGCCTTCAAGGAACGAACCGAAGACGTTGCCCACGCCGAGCGCGGCCAGGCCGATACCAATCGCCGCAAGGCCGGCACCGATGTACATTGCACCAAGATCAGTCATGTAAAAACTCCCTAAGAATAAGCGTAACTTGATGGAAAAACTGGAACAAACCGATCCTAGTGCAGGTGCACCGCATCGTTGAGGTAAAGCGAAGTAAGCAGCGCAAACACATAGGCCTGGATCGCGCAGACGAGCAGTTCGAGCGCGCTGACGCCGATGATCATCACGAAGCTGAGCGCCGAGACGACGATGCCAAGCGGACCGCCTGCGTTCAGGCCCTGCACGACAAAGCTGCCGAACACTTCGAGCAGAATATGGCCCGCCGTCATCGCGACAAACAGTCGCAGACCCAGCGAGAACGGGCGCACCATGAACGAGACGAACTCGACCGGGATGATGACGGGCATTAGCCAGCCCGGCGCACCGTGCGGCACGAACAGCGAGAAGAAATGTAGGCCGTGCTTCCAGAACCCGACTGCAAGGACGATGCCAAACGACAGGAAGGCGAGCACCGCGGTAACGGTGATATGGCTGGTGACGGCAAAGGCGTGAACGCCCGGCACGATCGCCAGCGGCAACACGCCGATCAGGTTCGACAGCAAAATGAACATGAAAAGCGAGAAGATATACGGTGCAAACTTCTTGCCTTCCGGCCCGATGTTCACGCGCATCATATCATCGATGAAGCTGATGACCGATTCCACCGCAACCTGCCAGCGGCCTGGGATCAGCTGGCGCTTCATGCCGCCGCGCATGAACACATAGAGCACGCCAAGCGTGACAAACATGAACAATGCCGAATTGGTGAAGGACAGATCGAAGCCGCCAAGCTTCATATGGCCGAACAACGGTTCGACCAGGAACTGTTCCATCGGGTCTATCTTGCCAGCCACGCCCGCTTACCCTTGTTCAACAATGCAGGACGCCCGCGTCATTCGGGGCGTTCCTTGGAAATTCTGAAGATGTTGCGAAACGCAACAACCACGCTCAACGACAACAGGATCAGCAGCCCCCAGGGCGACGTGCCGAACCAGCTATCAAAACCCCAGCCGATCACCGCGCCACCCAGTGGCGCGCCGATCAATTCCGCCAGCACTCGACTGCCCTGCTTATAGCCCTTGCCGGTCGGTGCCGAGATAACCGCTGCCCCGTCCTGCGCCAGCTTCGCACGCGCAATTCGGGCCGCAAGATCATCGGGTCCGTTCTGGCGATCGTCAGCCAACGCGAGCACATCCTGATAAGAAAACGCCGCCGCGCAAAGAAGCGGGCGACGACAAGCACCGGCAAGCCACAGACCCCCGATGCGGGGTCGCTTTAGAAAGGGGGGGCTGGCAAGTCAACCGGGCGTGGCCCCGCCTGCCAAGACAGGCGGGGATCAGTCCCTAGCATTACGCCGCGCGACCGATCAGAGGCAGAACGAATCGCGTTCCGGCGCGGCATCGGTGCGCGTTTTCCAGCTGCCGTCGGGAGCCTCGTATTTTTCACCTGGCACGGTCTTGGCGATCAGGTTGCAGCCCGAGGTGATGGCGAACTGCTCCACTGTCGCGCCATCAGCTGCGCTGCGCGTATAGGCCGCTTTGCGCTGGATGTTGATGTTGTTGACGAGCGCGCGCAGCGCAGGCGTTTCCGTACCGACGATGCCCAAGTAACCGTCACGCTTTTCGCCAACCTGGCCCGCCGAACGCGCCGCCTGATAGGCTGGATCACGTTGCGCGAGCGCTGCGGTGGCGGCCAAGCCGGTGACGAGCAAGGCACCAGCCGCGATCGCCAGCTTTGCGGTGTTGCGTGAAAACTTGGCCATCAAAATATCCCTGTATTATTCTCAATCAACGCCTTTGCCTTGCCGTCGAGCCGGTAAACGACATCCTGAGTGATCTTGATGTTGAGATTGATGACGATCGGCTTATCCGGCGCGGTAACGCTGACGCAACCGCCAGCAAGCCCTACTACGCCCAAAAGCGCCATTGTCATCCATCTGCTCATCGCACCCTTGGTCGGTCTCCTGGCGTCTTTCGTCAATGCGGATTGTTTCATGGCATGGGCTCGCTTGCAGGGGGCTGAACGGGTTTGTCAGCCTGTGTTGTGCTTGGTGTGGTCCCGGGCACCGCCCGCTCGCGCACCTGCTTGTTCTGTTCTTCGATCAACCGGGGCAGATTACGTTCGATCAGTCGGCGCGGATCATAATAGGATTGCGTAAAATCGATCAGCTGGCGAAACGGCGCCTCGATTCGGACATTGAAGACGAGCGGCAGTTTTTGCAGCCGGCGGATCAGGAAGTTGCTCTTTGTGCCTGCCCCCTGGCTGATCCCGGCAAAGCGCACCTCGGTGATCATCTCGCCGGCCAGTGGCCCGTTCATCTCGATCGCCAGCGTTTTGTATTTCAGCGATTTCAGCGCCTGAAAGGCCATATTGCCCCAAAACCCCAGATCTTCCTGCGAAAGCTCACCAACATAAGCGATCGTCCCGCCGGTTTCGCGCACCGTGAGCCGCCCGTTTTCGATCCGCCCGCCCTGTTCGTTGAAAATCATCGGCAGCACGCCATCAAACGTGCCGGTCGCATCGAGATTCTTGAAATCAAACTGCTGCAGAAACTGAGCGGCATTCACGCCTTCGACTCGAAACGTCATCCGCCGTTCCCGGCTTTCGGTAAAGTCGAGCACGCTCGGCTCCAGCACCAGCGTGCCCCCGGCAAACGGCCACCGCCCACCTTCCACTGCAACGCGCGATCCCGGGAGGGTCTGGTAGCGCACCAGCCCCTCGGTCACCGGGACACCTGGATTGATGATCGCGATGGACGCCACCTGACCGGGCGCGCTTTCCAGATTAAGCAGATCGGTGAAGCGGATCTCCCCCGACAGACCCGTCACTGGACCAAAAGCGGCAGCCAGATCGGTGCCGGTGGTCCGGAATACGCCGTCGCTTTTCACCCCGTCGCGCGTCCAGCGGACCTGGCCGCTGCCTGAAACGACGCCTTTCACTTCGGCAATTACGCCCTTGGTAAAACGGGTCAGCTGGAGAGGTTGCAGCGCTTCACCAAAGCTGATTCCCGGAACATCAAGATCAGCGTGGCCGATACCGCTGCCCAGATCGTGCGCGATCGACACCGTCGTCACCGACGTGCCGGTTTCAGAATGTTGCAGCCCAGCCGTGGCCACGATCCGGTTGTCGGCCAGCGTAAACGACACGTCCTTGCTGGCGAGCGGATAAAAACGCGGATCAGCATCGTCGTCGGCAACGATCAAGCTGCCGGTGATGGCCAGCCTATGGCCATCAAACTGCCAATTGCCTTCGCTACCGGACATTAGCAGCGGCACCCGCGCGATATGCCCCGCCCCGGCAGCAAACCGACCGTTCGCCCCCTGTTTGACGAGTTGTCCATTCAAGCTGCCGATATCGAGCCTTGTGACGCGATCAGAGTCGCCAAGCCGGGCCGCAAGCCCAGCGACCTGAAAATCGCGCGCCGACACGCCAAACCGCGCCGATGCTGCGGTCAGGGTCAGAGGGGAGCCGCCCAGTGCCCCCGCCAGCCGTGGCAAGGCGATCCTCCCGCTTCCGCTCATCGTGCTGCCGTTGACGCTCACCAACGCTTCGCCCGTGGGGCAAAGCTGCAGTCGGGCGCTGCCTAGCGCCAGCGATCCGATCGTCAGCCGATCAAAATTGAGCGGGGCGCACGCCCGATTGATCCGCCAGCGACGTCGCCCGTCCCATTCGGCCTGCAGCGCCAACCGCGCGCCATCGATCCGCCCGCTGCCGATTGGCCCGGATAGCGTGGCAAATGTCGACAGCCGGGTCGCGCCGCCTGGGGTTGCGGTAAAATCGACATTGGTCAGCGAAAGCGCCGCACCGCCCGCAGCATAAGGCCTGACGATCCCGCTGCCGGTGATGGGCGATCCGGCAACATTCTGTGCGAGCCGGATGACGGCTTCGGGCAGTCCACCCCCGGCGATCGCCAGCGTACCGTTCAGGCGAACGCCGTCCGGGCCAATTTCGACACCGTCGCCCCGGTTGAGCGTTACCAGCGCGCCACTCGCCGAACGGGCCTCGACCGCTGACAGGTTGATATTCAGGGTATCCGCCTTGCTCACCAGGCCGACGTCACCGCCAACGGTCATATCATTCCCGGCCATCACCGCCGCCCGGACAAGTTGGTCGAGAAGCGGCGCAAGCGGCGTGCCCCCCGCCCCGCCGCGCCACCCCGCCAGCATTGTCCGCGTTGCGGGTGCCATCGAAGCGCCGGTGAGCGACGCGTGCCCCTGTAAATCGCTGCCCTGCCTGCCCACCCGATAGCGCCCGACCAGCGTCGCGCCCTTGGCCTTCAGCGCCGAGGTCAACAATAGCCCGCTTTGCACCGAATATCCGCCGCGCGTTGACGCAGCCGATCCGTCAAAATCAACCACGCCCGATAGCGCCTCGACCCGAGCCGCCGGCGCTTGCACCCCGGCTAGCGACACCGCCGCTCTGCCCTGCCAGCGATCAAACCGGGCATCGAGACGAGCGTCGAAGGCGATTGCCGCGCCAGACGCCCGTGTTGAACCGCAAGCGACCGTCGCGGCCCGTAGCGGTCCCATCAGGCGGGGCTGGCGATCGGTGATCTGCACGGCCCAGTTGGCCGCTACCCGATCGGCGGTGCACCCGGCTGCCGTCAGCCGCTCGCTGACCAATGTCGCGCGCCCGGACCAGCCATTGTCAAGACGCCCCCGCCCTGCGAGCTTGATGCCAATCACGCCTTGCGGCGCCGTCAGCTGCATCCGGCCATCGGCAATATCGAGATCGATCGCTGGCAGCGTGAACGGACCGCCGCGCGATGCGGGCAACAGGCGATCAAGGCTGCCGAGCATCAGTTTTCCATCCACCAGCGCTCCGCGGAGCCGCACCGCGCCCGCGCGCAGGCCGGTAACGGTCGCCCCGTTCAGCCCGATCTGGGTCGAAACCTCGACCCAATCTGCCACCAGATCAGGCCGCTCTGGATCGCCGATCACCACGCTGGTCAGGCGCTGGGTGTCGAAGCCGATATCGGCGATTCGGTAGCGCGCCTTGACGCCGTGATCGGCCAGATAGCTCTCGATGTAGTTATTGGCGATCGGTTTGCGCTGGCTCCAGACGCCCAGCAGCCCCGCCAGCGACACGGCGGCAATGCCCAGTGACCAGCGCGACGCGCCATTATACCAGCGCCTTCTGGAGCGAGCCGGAGCAAGATCGGCATCCGGCGCTGTATCGCGTTCTGCCGCCACGGTAATCGTCACTCCCAACCCGCCCCTCACCCTGCCACAGGGCGCGATGCCGTAACCATAAGCCACGATCGCGCCTGCGCAATTGCCTGGTTACCGAACAGACCTTAATCCTTGAAACGCATGAGCGTTCCCACCCCCGAAATGATCGACTCGACTCCGGATGTCGGCGACGCCAGCGTGCCTGGGCATGCCGGCCACCGCGCGCGAATGCGGCAGCGGTTGCTGGGGCATGGCGGTGATGCGCTGCTTGATCATGAACTGATCGAATATCTGCTCGCGCTGGCAATCCCTCGCCGCGATACCAAGCCGCTCGCCAAGGCGTTGCTGGCCGAATTTGGGGGAATCGGCGGGCTTTTCACCGCAGAGCCTGAGGCGCTGATGCGGGTGAAAGGCATGGGCGAAACGGCGGTTGCCGCAATCAAGATTGCCCAGGCCGCCGCCCTCCGGTTGCTGCGCGCCAAGGTGGCCGAGCAGCCAGTGCTGAGCAACTGGCAGGCGCTGATCGATTATCTCCAGGCCGATATGGCGCATCACGTGATTAAGCGGGTGCGCGTACTCCACTTGAACACCCGCAACATGTTGATTCGCGACGAGTTGGTAAGCGAAGGTTCGATCGACGAAGCGGCCGTGCATGTGCGTGAGGTGATCCGCCGCGCAATTGATCTGGGGTCGGCGGCGATCATTCTGGTGCACAACCATCCGAGCGGCGATCCATCGCCAAGCCGGGCCGATATCGATCTTACGCGGCAAATTGCCGAGGCCGGGAAACGACTGGGGATCACCGTGCACGATCACCTGATCATCGGGGCGACCGGTCATGTCAGCCTTCGCGCACAAGGGCTGATCTGATACACAACAAAAAGCGGCCGCGATACCAGGGGAAAGTATCGCGGCCGCAATCATGCGGGGGTGCTCAATCCCCGCCGAACGGGAAGATTATCCCTTGTTCGATGACAGGAAGCCGGTCAGCTCGGTCTTGGTAACCGACTTGCTCTTGTCCGCATCGGCCTGCGCGAAGGCGGACTTGGTCCAGGTCTTCATCGACTTGCTTTCCGCCGTCACCGACTTGTCGGAGGCTGAGCGCAGCGCGACCATCCAAGCGCCAAATTCGGCGGTGTTCAGAGTGCCATTGCTATCCTTATCATAGGTCGGAAATTCAGCTTCGACGACTTGCGCAATCTGATCCGGGGCGGTCACTGGCTGCGCCGCAGTGGAAGCCTCCGCTGGCGCCTGCTGAACGGTCGACGGATCGCCCGGGGCAGGTGCTGTGGGTGTCGTCGACTGGCCGAGTGTCTGTGCAGCAGACGACGGTGGTACCGGCTGCATGTCAGTCGGGGTTTGCTGCGCGATTGCAGGGGCGGCAACCAGCATGGCGCTGGCGAGCAGGGTGAGTTTCAACATCATGTTTCTCCAATTTCCACTCAAAATTCGGTGAGGCGGCGAGAGGTGATGGCTTGCTGCCTCATCCTAACAAACCCCAGTCGATTGATTTAGCTGCACAATTTCGTTGTTTGGTGACACGGCCTGTCCCTGCTACCTCCCGGCTCGTCTTGAGTCCGTTCGCCTCGCGCGATGACTTGCTGCCAATCACCCAAGGAACAGCCATGATTCCCCGTTACTCCCGCCCCGAAATGGTTGCCCTGTGGACGCCCGAAGCCCGGTTTCGCATCTGGTTTGAAATCGAGGCGCACGCCACCGATGCGCTCGCCGAGCTGGGCGTGGTGCCGAAAGAGGCGGCGGCCGCGCTGTGGCGCTGGTGGGCGACAGATCCGGTGATCGACGTGGCCGCGATCGATGCGATCGAGGCGGTCACCAAGCATGACGTGATCGCCTTCCTCACCTGGGTTGCCGAGCAGGTCGGCGATGAAGCGCGCTTCATGCATCAGGGGATGACCTCCAGCGACGTGCTCGACACGTGTCTGGCGGTGCAGCTCGCCCGTGCCGCCGATCTGCTGATCGCTGATATCGATGCGCTGCTCGCCGTGCTGAAACGCCGCGCGATCGAACACAAGCTGACCCCGACGATCGGTCGCAGCCACGGCATCCATGCTGAACCCGTCACCTTCGGGCTGAAGCTGGCCCAGGCCTATGCCGAGTTCGATCGCAACCGCGCCCGGCTGGTCGCGGCGCGGGCGGATATCGCGACCTGCGCGATTTCCGGTGCGGTCGGCACCTTCGCCAATATCGATCCGGCGGTGGAGGCCCATGTCGCGGCCAAGCTGGGCCTGACGGTCGAGCCGGTTTCCACTCAGGTGATCCCGCGCGACCGGCATGCTATGTTCTTTGCGACGCTGGGCGTCATCGCCAGCTCGATCGAGCGGCTCGCGACCGAAATCCGGCACCTACAGCGCACCGAAGTGCTCGAAGCCGAGGAGTATTTCTCGCCCGGCCAAAAGGGCTCATCGGCAATGCCGCACAAGCGCAACCCGGTACTGACCGAGAACCTTACTGGGCTGGCGCGCATGGTGCGCGGGTACGTCACCCCGGCACTGGAGAATGTCGCGCTGTGGCATGAACGCGATATCAGCCACTCGTCGGTCGAACGCTATATCGGCCCCGATGCGACAATCACGCTCGATTTCGCGCTCGCCCGGCTGACGGGGGTGATGGACAAGCTGCTCGTCTATCCTGTGCGGATGGAGAAGAACCTCAACAAGATGGGTGGTCTCGTCCACTCACAACGCGTGCTGCTCGCGCTGACGCAAGCCGGGGTGAGCCGCGAGGATTCCTATCGTCTCGTCCAGCGCAACGCGATGAAGGTGTGGGAAAGCGACGGCGCGCTCTCGCTGCTCGATCTGCTACTGGCCGACCCGGACGTCACAGCCGCGCTGCCGCCCGAGGAAATCGAGGCAAAGTTCGATCTTGGCTATCACCTCAAGCATGTCGATACGATCTTCGCGCGCGTATTTGGGGATGGTTGATCAATCTAGTGTTTCCCACTAGATTGTGCTAATGGACAGACTGATCACCGCGACAGAAGCCAATCAGCGCTTCTCGGAGATGCTCCGCGACGTGCAGAGCGGCGAGACCTTTGTCGTAACGTCGCGTGGAAAGCCGGTAGCGCGACTTGTACCCATCGATGAAGCAACGGCGATTGCCGAGCAGCGTAGGAAGGTTCACGATTTCCTCGATTATGTCGAAACCTTACCGATTAGAGATGCCGGCCCCTGGAAGCGCGACGATTTGTACGACCGGTGAACGTCGCGCTGGACAGCAACATTTTAGTGTACGCGGCAGGAGTGCAGCGCGGCACTGCGGATATTGCCAAAATCACGCGAAGCCGATCGATCCTGCGCGACATCGCGAATTGTGCTCTATTGGTGGTTCCGGCGCAGGGCCTGGGTGAATTGTTCAACGTTTTGGTGCGGAGCGGGTTCGATCGAGCCGCGGCCCGATCAACCGTTAGCCAGATCGTAGCGACGTATCAGATCGCCTATAGCGACGCCGCAAGCTTCACCGGAGCACTCGACCTAGCGACCGATTGCAAGCTGCAATTCTGGGATTCCCTGATCCTGAGTACCGCCGCCAATGCGGGCTGCGCGCTGCTATTGTCCGAAGACATGCAGAATGGTTTCACTTTTCGCGGCGTGACGATCGCCAACCCGTTCATTGACCCGGTGCACCCCGCACTTGCGCGCCTCCTGAACCGGTGACTCCACCGGATTGCACGGAACGCAATCACGATTTCGTGTAATAATATTGCGACACGACGCAACAATTTCCACATGATCGGTGCCGGAATGATCCGGCATTCGGAGACCGTACCATGCGTAGCTTTGAAGCCGTCGCCACGGGCGTTATGGCCATTGCGACCCAGGCGCTCGTGATCGGGGTGATCCTCACCATCTGATCGACCAGCCCCCGCCCCTTGGCTCAAGGGGCGGCAAGGCCTGGTTGTTTAGATCGCAGCGCCAACCAGATCGTCAATTGATGTCGATCATGACCGAATCGGCCGTCGCTGCTTCTCCGCTGAACTGGGCCAGGATGGCGGCACGCGTTTCCGGCCAGCAGGACAAATTCCAGCGGCTCGGTAATTCGATCCCGACAATCGGATCGAGGCCAGGTGCCGTTCGCCGAAGGGGTAGGGTCTGCTTGGTCTGAATGCAAAAGAATGGGCAAACAGCAGGCGCGATTGAGTCACCCTCGGGATCATCCAGAATCACCGCAAGACGGTCACTCCGCAACCTCACCAACGATCCGACCGGAAAGATACCGATCATTACCGAGAAATGACGCAGAATCTCTGCGTCGACCTTGCCTGGATTACTCGCCAGATATTCCAGCGCCTCGGCAGGCGATGAAGCCGCCTTGTAAACGCGTGCCGATGTCATCGCATCGTACATGTCGCAGATGGCCGCCATCCGGGCGTAAATCGATATGTCTTCGCCGCGCTTGCGATCGGGATAGCCCGTGCCATCGACGCGTTCATGATGATGGAGGCAGACATCAAGGACGATTTGCGGCAACCGACTGTTCGATCCGGCGTCCCGCTGTCCTTCGATCAGCATCTCATAGCCCCATAGCGCATGATTGCGGACGATATCCTTTTCATCCGGCGTCAGCGGGCCCGGCTTGTCGAGCAGCATGGTCGGCACGCGCGCCTTGCCGATATCGTGCAGCAGGCCAGCAAGGCCGATCTCGTGGTGCGATGCAGGCGGCAATCCCATCTGTCGAGCAAGGCTGATCATCAGGCCGCACACGGCGACCGAGTGAACATAGGTATATTCATGGCGGTCCTTCAGTCGCGTCACGCCGAGAACGGCACTGGGATGCCGCGAAATCGACGCCTGAATGCCGCTGACCAATGGCCACAACTTGTCGACGCTCAACCCGCGCCCGAACCGAACATCTTCGAATGTGTTGGCGAGTTCCTGCTTCGCGGCAGAAACGATGTCACGCGCGCGATTGCGTTCCTGCGCGACCGATGCCTTGCGAGCACCGAGGTGGAGAGCAGCCGGCCCCAGCGTGCGGCGAACGACCGGACGCTCGGCTGGTGGCGCTATTGGGTTGGCGGTTCCGGGTTGCCGCCACTCGCTTTGCAGCAAGCTATCACCAGCGCCAGTAAACCGAATTTTTGTGTGCATGGGCCACCGCTCGAAGTGAGGAACTTATACGAATGCGGTAGGCCCAGGAAGGTTGATGAATTGACCGGTGAGTTAGTAGATTTCGGCTTAACCAGATTAGCCACCCGCCCAAATCATCGGACTGACGCCCAGAATGGGTAGGGAAATTATACCGAGGAGAGAAATGGCAAGATGTGATTAATCCCGCGTGCCACGGGTAAAATCTCAGCCAGTTTCAAACGCGCGCTGGAAGGCCTGCGTGACCTTCCAGCCAATCGCGATCAACCCAGCGCCGACTTGATCTTACCAAAAAAGCCGCTCGACTGTGGGCTTTCCTGCCCTGTTTCCGTCGCGCGGAATTCTTCCAGCAATTCGCGCTGGCGCTGCGACAATTTGGTTGGTGTCTCCACTTCGATTCGGATCACCAAATCACCACGCCCGCGCCCCTGCAGCACCGGCATACCGGCGCCACGCTGACGAAGTTCGCGCCCACTTTGCGTGCCGGATGCGATACGGATTGTGTGGTGCTCGCCATCCGGCCCGGGGATCACAATCTCTCCGCCAAGCGCCGCTGTCGTGAAGCTGATCGGTGCCCGGGCGAACAATGTTGTCCCCTCACGTTCGAAAATGGCGTGACGGGCGATATGCAAGAAAATGTAGAGGTCGCCTGCCGGTGCGCCGCGCGCGCCAGCCTCGCCCTCGCCGCTCAGGCGGACGCGGGTGCCTTCATCTACGCCGGGCGGAATGTTGACGGTCAGCGTCTTGGTCTTGTCGACCCGGCCATCCCCGCGGCAATTGGGGCAGGGATCAGCAATGACCTGGCCAGCGCCGTGACATGACGGGCAGGTGCGCTCGACAACGAAAAAACCCTGCTGCGCACGCACCTTGCCGTGGCCGCCACAGGTATGACAGCCCTTGGCGCTGGTGCCTGGCCGCGCGCCGGTGCCCGAACAACTGTCGCACAGGCCCGATACATCGACGGTGATCTCACTCGATTTGCCGTGAAAGGCATCCTCCAGCGCGATTTCCATGTCGTAGCGCAGATCAGCGCCGCGCCGTGCCGCTTGACGACCACCACCGCCGCGCCCGCCGCCCATGAATTCGCCGAAGATATTCTCGAAGATATCGCTGAACGCGCCGAAATCATCGCCGCCGCCACCGGCATGGCCGCCGCCCTGCCGGAAGGCCGCATGGCCAAACCGGTCATAAGCGGCGCGCTTCTGGGGATCCTTCAGTACCTCATAGGCTTCCGAAATCGCCTTGAAGCGCCCTTCCGAATCCTTGCACCCGGCATTGCGATCCGGGTGATATTTCATCGCGAGCTTGCGATAGGCGGATTTGATCGTCGCATCGTCAGCGCCGCGATCACATTCGAGCAACTCGTAGAAATCAATCTCGGTGGTCATTCTTGGCCCCCGCCTCGCTCCCCGTCACCCCAGCGAAAACTGGGGTCTCTTGCCACCGGGCGATAACCTTGTGGCGCAAGATGCCAGCTTTCGCTGGCATGACGGGTTGCGTGCATGTTGTTTACGCTTTGGTATCGTCCACTTCCGAGAATTCGGCGTCGACCACATCCTCGGCAGCGGTTTCGGCTGCAGGCTCACCCCCCGGTGACGCCTCGGCGGCGGCCTGCTTCTCGTAGATTGCCTGACCAAGCTTCATCGCGACCTGCGCCAGTGCGTTGGCCTTTTCCTTCATCGCTTCGGCATCGCCGCTTTCGACCGCCGTCTTGGTTTCGGCAATCGCCGCCTCAATCTCACCCTTCAACGCCGCATCGACCTTGTCACCATTCTCGGCGATCTGGCGCTCGGTGGTGTGGATGAGCGATTCGGCGTTGTTCTTGGCTTCTGCCGCCTCGCGCCGCTTCTTGTCTTCCTCGGCGAACTGCTCGGCATCGCGGACCATCTGCTCGATGTCGCGATCGCTAAGGCCACCCGATGCCTGGATGCGGATCTGCTGCTCCTTACCGGTGCCCTTGTCGCGTGCCGACACGTTGACGATGCCATTCGCGTCAATATCGAACGTCACCTCGATCTGCGGCACACCGCGCGGCGCTGGCGGAATGCCGACCAGATCGAACTGGCCGAGCATCTTGTTATCCGCGGCCATTTCGCGTTCGCCCTGGAACACACGGATCGTCACCGCCTGCTGATTGTCATCGGCAGTCGAGTAGGTCTGGCTCTTTTTGGTCGGGATCGTCGTGTTGCGATCGATCATGCGCGTGAACACGCCGCCCAGCGTCTCGATACCGAGCGACAGCGGCGTCACGTCGAGCAGCAGCACGTCCTTGACGTCGCCCTGCAGCACGCCCGCCTGAATCGCCGCGCCCATAGCGACGACCTCATCGGGGTTGACGCCCGAATGCGGTTCCTTGCCAAAGAATTCCTTCACGACCTGGCGCACCTTGGGCATGCGCGTCATGCCGCCGACGAGCACGACCTCGTCGATCTGCGCTGCCTTGACGCCGGCATCGGCCATCGCCTTGCGGCAAGGCTCCAGCGTACGCTGGATCAGGTCTTCAACCAGCCGCTCGAGATCCGAACGGGTGATGGCCTTCACCAGATGCTTCGGGCCGTTCTGGTCAGCGGTGATGAAGGGCAGGTTGACCTCGGTCGATGCCGCCGATGACAGCTCGATCTTGGCCTTCTCCGCGCCTTCCTTCAGGCGCTGGAGCGCGAGCTTGTCCTTGGTCAGATCAATGCCTTCGGCCTTGCGAAAATCCTCCGCGAGGAAGTTCAGCAGCTTGTTGTCGAAATCTTCGCCGCCCAGGAAGGTATCGCCATTGGTGGCCTTCACTTCGAACACGCCGTCCCCGATTTCGAGGATCGAAATGTCGAAGGTGCCGCCGCCAAGGTCATAAACCGCGATCGTCTTGCCGTCCTGCTTGTCGAGCCCATAGGCGAGCGCCGCTGCGGTCGGCTCGTTGATGATGCGCAGCACTTCAAGGCCGGCAATCTTGCCTGCGTCCTTGGTTGCCTGACGCTGGGCGTCGTTGAAATAGGCGGGAACGGTGATCACCGCCTGCGTCACGGTTTCGCCCAGATAGCTCTCGGCTGTTTCCTTCATCTTCTGCAACGTGAAGGCAGAAATCTGCGCTGGCGAATAATCCTCGCCACCCGCCTTCACCCAGGCATCGCCATTCGGGCCCTTCACGATGTGATAGGGGACCAGTTCGGTATCCTTCTTGGTGATCGGATCGTCGAAGCGGCGGCCGATCAGGCGCTTCACCGCGAATACGGTGTTTTCCGGATTCGTGACGGCCTGGCGTTTGGCCGGCTGGCCGACCAGTCGCTCGCCATCCTTAGCGAAGGCAACGATCGACGGCGTCGTACGCGCGCCTTCGGCGTTTTCGATAACCTTGGGCTTGCCGCCCTCCATCACTGACACGCAGCTGTTGGTGGTTCCCAGATCGATCCCGATAACTTTAGCCATAGTGGTGTTCGGCCCCTACCAGTGTGATTAATGCCCTTACGGCAAAGCGCCCTGCTCCGCCGTATCGTTGCAGGCGATATAGGGGGGCTTTTGCTTGCCGCAAGATTGCGACTTTTCTAGAAGTGCCGCGAAATCCTGCTGCGCTATCCCAGGATGGGAGAATTACGATGCGAATGACGGTGACTTTGGCGATCGCGGCGTTGGCGCTCAGCGCCTGCGGGCAGCCCGCGCAACTCTATGTCGACAAGGGCTATGTCCGCCTGCCCGCCGTGAAGGGCAACCCCGGTGTCGCCTATTTCACCGTCCATGGCGGTGATACCGACAATCGGTTGCTGAGCGTCACGGCGCCGACCGTGATCAAGACCGAACTGCACGAAAGCATGATGAGCGGATCGATGGCATCGATGGCGCCGGTCAAGACCGTCCCGGTACCCGCCAAAGCCAAGATCGCGTTTGCGCCCGGCGGCAAACATGTGATGCTGTTCACGATCAACCCGAGCGTGAAGCCGGGCGGCAAGATGAAATTGATCTTCACGTTCGCGAACAATCTGAGGATCGAATATGACGCGCCGGTCATCGGCCCCGGCGATCCCGCTCCAAAGGCCTGAGCGATGGCCGAGCGCCCCGGCAGGCCGCTGACTGCCGGAGAAATCGAACTCGCAAAAAGCGTTTTCGGCACCGCAATCGATTATGCGCCGGTGCGGATTATCCAGCGCAAATGGGCCTTTTTCCAGCCGCGCGATACGGTAATGGCGCCGCGCGGCCACCTGCATTTTCACCCCAATGGCTGCCATTATTGCGATGATTTCGCCGCGGGTCGGCGCGACGCGCAGGGGCTGTTCATCCATGAAATGACGCATGTGTGGCAGCACCAGCAGGGTATATTTCTGCCGATCGCGCGTCACCCCTTTTGCCGGTACAGCTATGCCATCAAACCGGGCCTGCCGCTGAAGCGCTATGGCATTGAGCAACAGGCCGAAATCGTCCGCCACGCTTTTCTACTTCGGCATGGCGCAGCACTGCCGGGCGCTCCGCCGCTCGCGCAATATGAGAGCATCCTGCCATTTGGGTAACGCCCCGGCTGGCGCCGACCCCGCACAGCGCCTAAGCTTGTATCAAATGAAACCGGTTTTAAAGGATCAGCGGCATGCATGACCTGCGCCATTACGGCCTGTCACCTGAGCGGGGGTTTCTGTCTGCCACCGAAATCGATGAAGTGCTGCTGCCCGACGATTTCGCCGAAGTGGATGATGCCGCCGCGATCCTCTCAGGGCTGGTCAGCACCGGGCAAGTCCGGCGGTGGCTGGGCGCGCTCCCGATCCCGAATTACGGCGCGCTGATCGAAACCGGCGATACCGCCGCGATTGGGGTGGCAATGGTGCGCTATTCCTTCCTCGTTCAGGCCTATGTCTGGGGCGAGCCGACCCCCATCACTTTACTTCCCGCAAACCTGGCTTTGCCCTTCGTCGCGCTGTCCGACGCGATCGGGTTTCCGCCGGTGATGAACTATGCCGGCTATGTGCTCGATAACTGGTACCGGCTCGACAAGACCGGGCCGATCGCGCTTGAAAATCTGGTGATGGACCAGCATTTCGCGGGAGGGCAGGACGAGAATTGGTTCGTGCTGGTGCATGTCGCGATCGAGGCGGTGGCAGGCCGCGCGCTGGCGCTTGGCGTCGATCTGGTGCGCGCAAGCGATGCTGGCGATGCCGCGACGACCGAAAAGCTGCTGATCGAGATGAATGGCGTGTGGGATGAGATAAACGCGATCTTCGACCGGATGGTCGAGAAGTGCGATCCGTATATCTATTTCAACCGCGTCCGCCCCTACATCAACGGCTGGAAGAACAACCCGGCAATGCCCGACGGACTTATCTACGAAGGCGTCGCGCGCTTCGACGGCAAGCCGCAGGCCTTGCGGGGGCAGACCGGGTCACAAAGCTCGATCGTGCCATCGATGGATGCGCTATTCCAGGTGACCCACACCGATGATGAACTGCGCGCGTTTCTGGCCGAACTCCATCACTATCGCCCCCGCCAGCACCGCGCCTTTATCGAGGATATGCAGGCCGCCAGCCACCTGCGCGACTTCGCAAAGACCCAGGGCAAGTCGCTGAAGGACGCCTTCAATGCGTGCGTCGAACAGGTCGCGCGGTTCCGCAGCCGTCATCTGGAATATGCCGCCAGCTATATCAACAAACAGGCATCGAATGCGGCGGGCAATGATCCCGATGTCGGCACGGGTGGCACCCCGTTCATGAAATATCTGAAGAAGCACCGCGACGAAAACCGTGCGCAGGTGATTTGAAGCGATTCCCAATTACCGCGTTTCGCTTTAGCATCGCGCGGATGATGAGCGCGCGAGGATCAGGATTGGCGGCAATCGGCACGCTTGCGTTGCTGCTATCGGCCTGCGCTGGCGGCAATGTCCGCCCGGTCAGCGACACGCCGGTCAAGATCGGCAAGCCCTATGCCGTACGCGGCAAAACCTATGTGCCGGAAGCTGACCCCGGCTACGACATGCTCGGCTATGCCAGCTGGTATGGCAGCGAAAGTGGCAACGTGACCGCGAGTGGCGAACGGTTCCGCCCCGAATGGATCACCGCCGCGCATCGCACGCTGCCGCTGCCCACTTATGCCGAGGTAACCGCGCTCGATACCGGGCGGCGCATCCTCGTGCGGATCAACGATCGCGGGCCGTTCGGCGCCTCCAAGCGCATCATTGATCTGTCGCGCGGTGCGGCGGAATTGCTGGGGGTGCGGGCTCAGGGGCTGGCCCGGGTGCGCGTACAGCGAGTGGAGCCATCGAAGAAAGACCGTGACCGGTTGCGCACCGGCAAAAAGCCGCGCGAACTCGACCCGGTATCGGGCCGGGTGTTGCGGAATCTGCGCGATCAGTTTCTCGCGGCGGGGATGTAACGCCTAGAGGGCGTCGAAATCGATCGGCTCGTCCTTGTCGATCGCGTTATCCGCGGCTGGCATCGGGTATTTCAGCCCTGTAGCGCAGTTGAACAGCACCACCTTGTCCTCCGTACTCACCAGCCCCCGTTTCAGCGCGAGCCGGTACGCCGCGAGCGTCGCGCCGCCTTCGGGGCAGAGCAGCAGCCCATCCTCGCGTGCGCAGAAATCGACCGCCTGTTCGATCAGATCGTCATCAACCGCCATCGCGATACCGCCGCTTTCGCGCACCGCCCGCAAAATCAGGAAATCGCCGACCGCGCGCGGCACGCGGATGCCGCTGGCGATCGTGTGGGCGCCTTCCCAGCGATCGGCATGCTCGACACCATCGTCGAACGCCTTGACGATAGGGGCGCAACCGCTTGCCTGCACCGCAAACATCTTGGGCCGTTTCGGGCCGATCCAGCCGAGCTTTTCCAGCTCGTCAAACGCCTTCCACATGCCGATCAGCCCGGTGCCCCCACCAGTAGGGTAGAAGATCGCATCGGGCAGGGTCCAGCCGAACTGCGCGGCAAGCTCCAGCCCCATCGTCTTCTTGCCCTCGATCCGATACGGCTCCTTCAAAGTCGAGAAATCGAACCAGCGCCCCTCGGCCGCGCCTTTCCCCACAATCGCCCCGCAATCGTCAATCAAGCCGTTCACGCGGTAAACGCGGGCACCCTGCAGCGCGATTTCGCGGACATTGATCTCGGGCGTATCCTCAGGACAGAAGACGATCGTCTCGATCCCGCAGCGCGTGGCGTAGGCGGCGAGCGCGGCACCGGCATTGCCGTTGGTCGGCATCGCGATCCGCTTAACGCCCAGTTCCTTGGCCATGCTGACCGCCATCACCAACCCGCGCGCCTTGAACGACCCCGTCGGCAGTCGTCCCTCTTCCTTCACCCAGGTGTTCGCGCCACCAGAGGCAGGCACCGGCACCAGCGGCGTCTCGATCTCACCCAGGCTGACGACATTGGCAGTATGCCGCACCGGCAGCAGCTCGCGCCATCGCCACATATCGGTCGGTCGCGCGTCGATCAGCGCACGCGGGATGGCCGCGCGAATGGCGGCAAGATCATAACGCACCAGCAACGGCCGCCCTACCCGCGACAGGCCGTGAAGCTGGTCAGCCTCATAGCGCTCCCCCGTCATCGAGCATTCGAGATGCGTAACGAAAGTAGCGCGATCGGCGGTGAGATTGGGGTTCACTATCAGCGCCCTACCAACCACTGAGAGTAGTCGTGGAAACTGCCGGTCGCGGTTGGGATTTCACTAACTCAAGCTGAAGGCCACATTTAGGGCAACCTACAACCTCTCCACCGCGAATCTTGTTTCTTGTTTGAAGGATAGATTTTCGCCGCTCAAGAAAACAATTAGGGCAAAGACGATGGCTAGGTTCTTCACCGACAAATTCTTCGCGAAGCAAGTATATGTGAGCGCCAGTCTGACACTCAATCATTCGATATCGAGCAACCTGATCATCCCATGATTGGCTCAGCTTTAGTGCCTTTTCTAGCTCATCAACGCGCGCCATTAGCGCAGCTCGTTCGGCCAGTGATGTCAATGCGGCGGATTGAGCGGTCATAATCTCTGACTGGAGCGCCGAAACCTTAGTTATGACTTCCTGATCGACCTTCATCCCCAGCACAGCCTTGGTGAGCACCGTCGCGGACGCGAGACTCGAAGCTATCGAAGATATTGCGTCAATCAAAGGATCACTCCGGCTTTTTCGCCACCGCCACCAGTGCCGGGCGAAGCAAACGATCGCGGATCATGTAGCCTGCCTGCATTTCCTGCACGATCGTGCCGGGGGGCGCATCGCTCGGCATTTCCATCATCGCCTGATGGCGATTGGGATCGAGCGTTTCGCCCAGTGCCTCGATCTTCTGGATGCCGTTGCGCGCGAAAATCGCTTCGAGCTCGCGGCCTGTCGCTTCCAGCCCGGCGACCAGCCCCTTCATCTTGTCGTCCGCGCGCAGTTCCTCCGGCATCGCCGAAAGCCCGCGCGACAGATTGTCCGCCACCGACAAGATGTCGCGGGCAAACGCGGTCACCGCATAGGCGCGCGCGTCGATTGCTTCCTTCTCGCTGCGGCGGCGCACATTCTGCGCCTCGGCGTGGGCATAGAGCACCGCAGCTTTCGCCTCGGCAAGCTCCGCTTCCAGCACAGCCACGCGTTCTGCCAGTAGCTCGGCCTCGCCCAGTTCGAACGGTGCCGTGTTGTCCTGCTCGTCCGCGACCTTTTCGGTCGACTCGATATTCTCGTCTTCGGTCATCACGTTCTATTTTGTCCCGTTATTCGTCACGACATCAGCCGCGCCAGTGTCGTGGCGGTAAAATCAACCATTGGCACAACCCGCGCATAGTTCAACCGTGTCGGCCCGATCACGCCGACCACGCCAACCACGCGGCCGTCTGCGCCGTGAAACGGCCGGGCGATAACGGAAGATCCCGACAGCGCGAAAAGCTTGTTTTCCGCACCGATAAAGATCCGCGTCGCATCCCCTTCACGCGCGCTATCCAGAAGTTGGGCAATCTCCTGCTTGCCTTCAAGATCATCGAGCAAATCCCTGATCCGATCGAGATCGGCGGCGGCGGCGGCATCGATCAGCCGCCCCTGCCCGCGCACAATCAGCACCGGGCGGCGGCCGCTGTCCTCGCTCCACACAACGAGGCCCTGCTCGACCAGCGCGCGCGCCGCCCCATCGAGCGCGGCGCGTTCGGCGGCGATCTCGCGGTCCATCATGGCGCGTGCCTCGCTCAGCGTCATGCCCGCCAGCATTGCCGTCATGTAATTGCCGGCCTCGGTCAGCGATGACGGGGTCACGCCCAGGGGCAGATCGACGACGCGATTCTCGACCGAGCCATCCTCCGCCACCAGCACTGCCAGCGCCTGATTGGCGGAGAGCGGCACGAAGCCCACCTGACGCAGCACGATCTCCCGCTTGGGCACAAACACCAGCCCCGCACAGGCGGATAGGCCGGAAAGCGCAGCGGTGGTGGCTGCGATCGCCTCCTCGACCGGGCCGGCCTGAGTGACGCGCGATTCGATCGCCGCGCGTTCTTCGGCGCTTGGCTCCATCGCCTGCATCATCCCGTCGACGAACAGCCGCAACCCGCTATCGGTCGGCATCCGGCCGGCGCTGGTGTGGGGTGCTGCGAGCAGGCCGAGCTCTTCCAGGTCCTGCATGACGTTGCGGATCGATGCGGCTGACAGGTTCAACCCGGACAGTTTGGAGATGGTGCGCGATCCGATCGGCGTGCCCGAATCGATATAGCTTTCCACCACCGTCCGAAACACATCACGGGCGCGGTCGTT
Source organism: Sphingomonas sp. 28-62-11 (assembly GCF_002278865.1). Classification (NCBI taxonomy): domain Bacteria; kingdom Pseudomonadati; phylum Pseudomonadota; class Alphaproteobacteria; order Sphingomonadales; family Sphingomonadaceae; genus Sphingomonas; species Sphingomonas sp. 28-62-11. The sequence continues at coordinate 28,458 of NZ_NCGB01000015.1, forward strand.
CAGTTCGAGAATGGGTGGGTTCATGACTGCATAGCTATGTGTTCGGCGGGGCGGCGGCAAGGCATGGAAGGATGTGAACGCTTGCCGGGATTATGTCCGCGCGGAGAGCCGTTGCACCAACCACCCAATCGACTAAGGCGGCCCGAACCATTTCCAGGAGAACACCCCATGCGCCCATCAGGCCGCGCCCCCGATCAGATGCGTACGATCAGCATCGAACCGCGTTTCACTAAGCATGCCGAAGGTTCCGTGCTGATCGGCTTCGGCGACACCAAGGTGCTGGTGACGGCATCCGTAGAAGAACGCGTGCCACCGTTTCTGCGCGGCAAGGGCGAAGGTTGGGTGACGGCAGAATATGGCATGCTGCCCCGCGCCACCCACACCCGCGGCAACCGCGAGGCCGCGAAGGGCAAGCAATCTGGCCGCACCCAGGAAATCCAGCGCCTCATCGGCCGCTCACTCCGGTCGGTGACCGACATGAAGCTGCTCGGCGAGCGGCAGATCGTGCTCGATTGCGATGTGATCCAGGCCGATGGCGGCACCCGCACCGCATCGATTTCCGGCGCGTGGGTCGCGCTGCGTCTGGCGATTGATGGGCTGATGGCAGAAGGCAAGCTGGCCGCCGATCCGCTGAGCCAGAAGGTCGCTGCAATCAGCTGCGGGATCTATCAGGGCACGCCAGTGCTCGACCTTGATTACGACGAGGATTCGAACGCCGATGCCGACGCCAATTTCGTGCTGCTCGAAAATGGCAACATCGCCGAAGCACAGGCGACGGCCGAGGGCGCGACCTATGACGAGGAAGGCCTCCTCCGCCTGCTCCGCCTCGCCCGCATCGGCTGCACCGATATTTTCGCGGCACAAGCGAAAGCCGTCGCGCGGTGAGCGATGTCGCCCCCCAGGCGATTCGCAAGCTCGGCAAGGGCAAGCTGGTGATCGCCACGCATAATGCGGGCAAGGTGCGCGAGATTGCCGATCTGCTCGCGCCGTACGGCATCGAAACTGTGTCGGCAGCCGAGCTCGACCTGCCCGAACCCGAGGAAACCGGCACCACCTTTATGGCCAATGCCGAGCTGAAGGCGATGTCAGCGGCGGATCTGTCGGGCCTGCCCGCTCTCGCCGACGATAGCGGACTGTGCGTCGAGGCGCTGGGCGGCGATCCGGGGGTCTACACCGCCAACTGGGCCGAAACGGCGGACGGCACGCGCGACTGGATGATGGCGATGGGCAAGGTCGAGCAAAAGCTCTTGGCGCTTGGCCCCGATGCCAGCCGGTCGGCGCAATTTGTGTCGATGCTCGCGCTGGCGTGGCCCGACGGTCATGTCGAATGGTTCGAAGGGCGAATCAACGGCCACCTCATCTGGCCGCCGTGCGGCGAGATGGGGTTCGGCTATGATCCGGTGTTTGTGCCGGAGGGCGAAACGCGGACCTTCGCCGAAATGAGCTTTGCGGAAAAACAGGCGAGCAATCATCGGTCGCGGGCGTTCGCCAAACTGGTCGCGGCGGTGTTTTGACCGACGTGACGCCGCTTGCGCTTTACGTCCACTGGCCGTTCTGCGTTTCGAAATGCCCCTATTGCGACTTCAACAGCCATGTCCGCGAAACGGTAGATCAGGATGCGTGGCGCGCGGCGTTGCTCGCCGATCTGGCGTATGAGGCAGCACTGACGCAGGCCGCGCCGCTCGGATCGATCTTCTTCGGCGGGGGCACACCGTCGCTCATGCCGCCCGAAACCGTAGGCGCGATCATCACCGCTGCCGAGCAGGCCTGGGGCTTTGCGCCGGACATTGAGATTACGCTGGAAGCGAACCCATCATCGGTCGAGGCAGCGCGATTTGCCGATCTGGCAGCGGCGGGGGTGAACCGGGTTTCGCTGGGGCTGCAGGCGCTTGACGACGCGACACTCAAATTTCTCGGCCGCGCGCATGGCGTGTCTGAGGGGCTGGCCGCGCTTGATACTGCCCAAGCCAACTTCGCGCGCGTCAGCTTTGACCTGATTTATGCCCGCCCCGACCAGACGATCGCCGCGTGGGAGGCCGAGCTTGCCCGCGCGATCGGCTTCGGCACCGAGCATCTGTCGCTCTATCAGCTCACGATCGAGCCGGGTACGCGCTTTGCCACCGATGCGGCGGCGGGGCGATTGGTGATCCCCGAAGCCGATTTCGGGGCAGATCTGTTCGAGGCCACTCGCGCGCTGACGAGCGCGGCGGGGTTACCCGCGTATGAAATCTCCAACCACGCCCGCTCCGGCGCCGAGAGCCGCCATAACCTCACTTATTGGCGTTACACCGATTATGTCGGCATCGGCCCCGGCGCGCACGGACGGCGTGGTGGGGTGGCGACGGTGCGCCACAAAAAACCCGAAAACTGGATGAACGCGCTCACTCGCAACGGTCACGGCGCAGAAAGCGAAGCGCCGCTCGCGCCTGAGATGCGCCTGACCGAGGCGATGCTGATGGGCTTGCGGCTGCGCGAAGGCGTCGACCTGGTGCGCATTGCCGCACTTGGACAATCCGCGATTGACGACGTGGTCGATCAGCGGGCCGCGCGGTTGCTGGAAGCCGAAGGGCTGATCGTACGCGAAGGCACCCGCCTTCGCGCTACCGATGCCGGCATGCCGGTTCTCAACGCCGTTATCGCGACGTTGATCGGTTAACCTATTTCGCAAACCCCGTGGGCGCGGGCGATATCGTGGTCGTCGTGCCCGGGCGGATTTCCTGGACCTCCAGCGCCCGTTCGGCCACGCCGTCGCGGCCGAAGCGGAACGCGCCATCGATCCCGGCAAACCCGCCGCGATCATCGAGCCGATCCGCCGGGAATGGCGCGCCAATCGCCCAGTCACGCATGATCCGCACCGTCAGCAGCACCGCATCATAGCCGAGGCTCGACAGGCGGTAGGGGGCGGTGCCGAACCGGGCGCGGTACTTCACGGCATATTGGCGATAGAGATTGTCGGATACACTGGCGAACCACGCACCGGTCAATGACGGTGAACTGGTGATCGCGCTTTCGGTGTTCCACAAATCGGTGCCGAGGACCTGCGCTGCCGCTGCGCCATTTTTGCGCAAGATTGGCACCGCAACCGCCGCCGTGGCGCCGCTATCGGCAATCAGGACCGCCTGATAGGGCGAATTCTTCGCCATCCGGGTGATCGCCGCACTGATCGATCCGGGTGCGCGATCATAGGTTTGCAGCGTGACAACCTGCCCGCCAGCGCCTTCCACCGCGCGCAACAACGCGGTCGACGCGCGTTCACCATAAAGGCCGTTCGGCACCAGCCCGGCAAAGCTCGTCATCCCGCGCCCGCGTGCGAAATTGACGACACGGGCAATCGAATCGCCCGGTGCATAGCCCATCACATAAGTGCCGTTACCGGCCACGCTCGTGTCATTCGAAAAGGCGATCAGCGGAACACCTGCCGCCCGGGCAATCGGCGCGACCGCTCGCACGTCATCAGCGAGCAACGGCCCCAGGATCAGCTTGTTGCCATCGGCAATCGCCCGCCGCGCCGCAGCTGCTGCGCCTGTATTGGTATCGTAATTGGTGATGCGAATGCGCTCGTTCTTAGTATCGAGCACCGCGAGTTGGGTCGCATTGGCAATCGACAGGCCGACCCCGGCATTGCCGCCGCTGAGCGGCACGAGCAACGCGACCCGCTGGCGGGCGACATCCTGCGGGATGCCAGCGTCGACACGCGGCTGCTGAACCGGAACCGGGCGGGTTGCCGCTGGGCGGTTGACGGGCTGCGCAGGCCCACGTGGCACCATCGTCTGGCACCCGGCAAGCGCAAGCGCACCGCCTGCCGCAAGGGTGAATTTGCGAAACAACGCGGCCAGCCGTTGCGGTTTGCCCAGTTGCAGTTTGCTGTCGGCCTCTGCCATGACGATCCCCGATGAACGCTGAACTCTTGCCTGGTCTCTATATCGTTGCCACCCCAATCGGCAATCTCGGTGATCTATCACCGCGTGCCGCCCATGTTCTGGCGAATGCGGCGATAATCGCGGTTGAAGACAGTCGCGTTACGGGGAAGCTGCTCAACCATATCGGCATCAAGCGCCCAATGACCCCTTATCACGACCACAATGCCGAACAGGTAAGGCCGGGATTGGTTGCACGCATGGCGAGCGAGGCCGTCGCCCTGGTGTCCGATGCGGGCACGCCGCTGATCTCCGATCCGGGCTATAAGCTGGTCCGTGATGCGCGGGCGGCGGGGCATAATGTCGTCACCGTTCCCGGACCCTGCGCGGCCATTGCCGCTCTCACCCTGGCGGGCCTGCCGACAGATCGGTTCCTTTATCTCGGTTTCCTGCCCCCCAAACAGCATGCCCGAGCCGAGGTGATTGCAGAGATTGCTGCGGTTCGCGCCACGCTGGTGATCTATGAATCGGGGCCACGACTGGGCGCGCTGCTCGCGGCGCTCGCCGAGGGGCTGGGCGACCGCGATGCAGCGGTGACGCGTGAGATTACGAAACATTTCGAGGAAGCGGTGACGGGTACTCTCTCAACCCTCGCCGCGCTCTATGCCGATGCTCCGCCCAAGGGCGAGATCGTCGTCGTCGTCGCGCCCCCCGGCCCGCCCGAAGTTGCGAGCGCCGCCGATGCCGATGCCGCATTGTTCGAAGCGCTGACCCGCCTGTCGACGGGGCAGGCAGCGAGCGAAGTTGCCAAGAAGCTCGGGCTCGATCGCAAGATGCTCTACACGCGGGCGCTGGAACTCAAGGGGTGACCGCCGAACGCAAGGCCGCCGAAGCACGCGGACGGCGCGGCGAGCGGATGGCGGCCTGGTACCTGCGCTTGAAAGGGTGGCGAATCCTTGACCAGCGCGTGCGCACCCCGGCGGGCGAAGTGGATCTGGTAGCGAAACGCGGCGCGCTAATCGCTTTTGTCGAGGTCAAAGTACGCGCCACCGCTGCCGAACTCGATTACGCGATCGACGAGCGGCGATTGGCCCGCGTTGCCGCGGCGGCGGGAATCTTGATGCCCGTCTATGCCACCGCCGGGGAGGACATCCGCATCGACGTGATCCTGATCGCGCCGGGTAGTCGCCCGCGCCACATCGAAAATGCGTGGATCGGGTGACTTCCGAAGGCCGGACGCCTAGATGACGGGCAACGACCCCTTCCCGTTCGGGCTGTTAAAGGCTGATCTCATGTCGCTTACCGTTGCCGTCCAGATGGACCCGCTCGACACCATCAACATCGCGGGCGATTCGACCTTTGCGCTGATGCTGGCGGGGCAGAAGCGCGGGCACCGGCTGTTTCACTACACCGCAGAGGACCTGAACTACGCCGACGGCCATGTCTGGACGCATGCGCACCCGGTGACCGTCCAGCGCCAGGAGGGCAATCACTTCAGCTTTGGCGACGCGACCCGGCTCGATCTGGGCGAGCAAACCGATGTCGTGCTGATGCGGCAGGACCCACCGTTCGACCTCGGCTATATCACCGCGACGCACCTGTTGGAGCGGATTGCGCACCGCACTTTGGTCGTCAACGACCCCGCTAATGTCCGCAATGCGCCCGAAAAAGTGTTCGTGCTCGATTATGCGCGGTTCATGCCGCCGACGCTGGTCACCCGCAGCCTTAATGAGGCGCGCAAGTTCCTTGCCCAGCACGGCGAGATCGTCATCAAGCCGCTCCACGGCAATGGCGGCAAAGCAATCTTCAAAGTGGGGGCTGACGGCGCGAACCTCTCAGCACTGATCGAGGTCTTCAACACCGCCTGGCGTGAGCCGCATATGGTGCAGGCATTCCTGCCGGACGTGGCGAAGGGCGACAAAAGGATCGTGCTGGTCGACGGGGTGGTGGCGGGCGCGATCAACCGGCTGCCAGGTGAAGGCGAAATCCGATCGAACCTCGCGGTCGGCGGTTCGGCGGTGAAAACCGAGCTGACGCCCGAAGAACATGAGATTTGCGCGGTCCTTGGGCCGGAACTCAAAAAGCGCGGGCTGTTGTTCGTCGGCATCGACGTGATCGGCGGCAAATGGCTGACCGAGATCAACGTCACCTCCCCCACGGGCATCGTCGCCATCGAAGCGTTTGACGGCACTGATGTGGCGGGCATGATCTGGGACGCGATCGAGGCGAAGGTCGCAGCGGCATAATGCCCGCTGCCCCGGATCGCGCGGAATGACCGAATTCTTCCTCAACTTGATCCAGACTGCCGGCTATCTGGGCATTTTCCTGCTGATGGTGCTCGAAAACGTCATCCCGCCGGTGCCGTCTGAAGTGGTGATGGGGTTGGGCGGGATTGCAGTCGCACAGGGACGGATGAACATCGTGCCGCTGATGATTGCCGGGACGATCGGCAGCTTGCTCGGCAATGTCTTCTGGTATGAGATCGGCTACCGGCTGGGGCATGAGCGGTTCCGCCCGTTCATCGATCGCTATGGCCGCTGGTTGACCGTGGAATGGCGCGATGTCGAAAAGTTGCAGCGCTTTTTCGTGAAACACGGCCAGTGGGTGGTGTTCATCTTCCGCTTCATGCCGATCGGGCGGACGGTCGTGTCGATCCCCGCCGGACTGGCGCGGATGCCGCGCGGGCGGTTCCTGCTGTGGTCGACCGCCGGGATCACGATCTGGAACGCGGTGCTGGTGGGCGCGGGCTATTGGCTCGGCACACGCTTCCACGATCTCGACCGGTATCTGGGGCCAGCCGCGACAGCACTGCTGGTACTGGCGGTGATCGCCTATGCGTGGCGTGTGGTGATGTGGCGAGCGAGTCGCTAGGCCCGCGGGTGCGCGTTGCGATACACGTCGAGCAGATGCGCCGCATCGACCTGGGTGTAGATCTGCGTCGAGCTTAAACTGGCGTGCCCCAACAGTTCCTGCAGCGACCGCAGATCAGCGCCGCGACCCAGCAGGTGGGTCGCAAACGAATGGCGCAGCGCGTGGGGGGTGGTGCGTTCTGACAGGCCGAGCCGGGAGCGCGCCGCCTGCACGGCGCGGCGGATGATGGCGGGGGAGAGCGGCCCACCCTTTGCACCGCGAAATAGTGGCTGGGTGCGCTCGATCGGCCAGGGGGTAAGGCGCACATAATCCTCTATTCCGGCGCGGACTGGCGGCAGCAACGGGACGATGCGGGTCTTTTCGCGCTTGCCCGTGACCGACATTGCCTCCCCCAGCGGCAGGATCGCCCCCGTCAGCCCCACCGCCTCGCCGATCCGCAAGCCCGCGCCATAGAGCAGCAGCAGCACCGCCCAGTCGCGCGCGGCGATCCAGGGTTCGGCGGCGCTGTCCGCTACGTCACCAGCCAGCGCGACAGCCTCGTAAGGGGAAATCGGGCGCGGTACGCCCTTCTTGACGCGCGGCCCTTTCAGGGTGGGGGCCACGCCGCCCGCGCTAGCGAATTTCAGGAAACCCCGCACTGCGGAAAGTTCTCGCGCGGCCGAGGCATTGGTGAGCCCCTCGCCCCGGCGCAGCGCGAGAAATGCGCGGAGATCGGCGGTCGAGACACGTGCCAGCGCGGCAGGATCGACCTGGCTTCCCCAATGCTCGCCCAGAAAGGCGATCAACCGATCGGCGGTCGCCCGATAGGCGCGCACCGTATGCACCGATCGCCGCCGGTCGCGGCGCAGATGATCGGCATAGGCCTGCGCAAGGGGCTCAGAATTGGCCATAGCGCCCCGTCTAGCGCTCTCGCCCGGCTTTGGGGAGGGCGAGTGGCAGCCGTACGGAATACACAGCTAGACAGGGCTCGACACACAACATGCCGACCATCCGTCATCCCGGATGTTAAGCGTTCGCCAAAAATGTCTTCTTTTTTGGCGCGAAAGCCTTGCAGCCGGGATCCACCGGGCCCCAGACTTCGACCTCACGGTGGATCCCGGACATCTCGATTTTCTGATCAAATCAAGATTTTAAGAAAATCGGCTTCCGGGATGACGGTTGTTCAAGTTACCCGATCGTCTGGCCGCTTTTCGCCCAATCGGCCATGAAGCCCTCGATGCCCTTGTCGGTTAACGGGTGCTTGACGAGCTGGCGGATGACGGCGGGCGGTGCGGTCATCACATCGGCGCCGATGCGTGCGCTTTCGAGGATGTGGACCGGGTGGCGCACGCTTGCGACGAGGATTTCGGTGTCGAAGCCGTAATTGTCATAGATCAGCCGAATGTCGCGGATCAGGTCGAGCCCGTCGAGGCCGATATCGTCGAGACGACCCACGAAGGGCGAGATGAACGTTGCGCCCGCCTTGGCCGCGAGCAGTGCCTGATTAGCCGAAAAGCACAAGGTGACGTTCACCATCGTGCCATCATCGGTCAGCGCCTTGCAGGTCTTCAGTCCGTCGATCGTCAGTGGCACCTTAACCGTTACGTTGTCGGCGATCTTGCGCAGGATATCGGCCTCACGCATCATCCCGGCATGATCTAGTGCCACGACTTCGGCCGAAACCGGGCCGTCGACGATCCCGCAAATCTCCTCGACCACCTCAAGAAATTTGCGCCCCGATTTGGCGATCAGTGACGGATTGGTTGTCACCCCGTCGACCAGCCCCGAATCGGCGAGATCACGGATTTCGGCAGTATCTGCGGTATCGACAAAGAATTTCATGATGATGCGGCCCCGATAATGTGACGCGCTCATGGCAAATTCGGACGCGCCGGACCAGCCCCAATCCGGGTAAGTCAGTTCGGCAGTATCGCCATTTCAATTGTCGCGGTTTTCATTCCCGACAAACGCATCGCGTAACGACCAGGCAACAGATCGAACGTCACCATCTTGCGAATACCCGAACAAGCAGGCCCGTGACCGTGACCGGTCGAGACGAGCGTCGAGCCGCTCGACGCGACGTCGATCCAAGCCGCATTGCCAAGCGCGAGCGTGTAGCTGCCGGGGTTTGCAACCGTGATGAACAACGTCGCCGCTCGACCACCGCGTGCTGCTTCCGCCGCCGTCAGCCCTTTCAAACGTTCATGGCCCGCCACCGTGAATCGCTTCCCGATATTGGGCGCTGACGACAGCTCCCCCCAACCCGCGAGCGGGGCGGGCAACGCCAAGGGCGTTACCGAGCATGGCACCGGCGCGGGTGATGCGGTGGCCGCGACTTGAAGCATGAACAACAGGGCGTGGATCATCGGCATCATCTTTCACAAGCGGCGTGAAGCGTCACTATGTTTCACCATATACGGCACCGAAGCCCGATTGCCAGTCGTAACACGTTGTTCAAGCCGCTTTGCCGCGCGCGCCGGAGCCCCCATAAAGATAGGATGAACTCCCGCGCCCGCGTCATCATCATGAATTCTGCTCTCGGGCCGCTCGATTACCGTGTGCCGCAGGGAATGGACGTTGCGCCCGGATCGATCGTCGTCGCACCGCTCGGTCCGCGCCAGCTTATCGGGGTGGTGTGGGAAGCGGAGCGGATGCCGTCGGAAGCCGAGGTCGGCGACAATCGGCTGCGCAACCTGATCGCCACGGTCGGCGCCCCACCCATACCTGCGCCGTTGCGCCGCTTGATCGAGTGGACCGCCGATTATTATCTCGCGCCGCCTGCGTCGGTGCTGCGGATGGCGCTAGCCTCCACCTCGGCGCTAGACGGTGCACGAACGGTGACGGAGTATCGCGCCACGGGTGAGATGCCAACACGCATGACACCGCAGCGCGCGCAGGCGCTCAACCGTATCGGTGAACGGCAGGGTCTGATCCGCGAACTTGCCGCGGCCGCTGGGGTTACCGACGCGGTGATTCGTGGTCTGGTGAAGGCGGGCGCGATCGAAGCGGTCGAGGTCGCGATCGACAGCCCCTATCCGGAGCCCGAGCCCGATTTCGCCCAGCCCGCGCTATCCGCCGATCAAGCGGCTGCCGCAGCTGCCCTGTCGGCAGGGGTGACCGACCGGCGCTTCGCCCCCACCCTGCTCGACGGTGTCACCGGGTCGGGCAAGACCGAGGTCTATTTCGAAGCGATCGCCGCTGCGATCCGCACCGGGCGACAGACGCTGGTGCTCCTCCCCGAAATCGCGCTGACCGAGCCGTTCCTGACGCGTTTTGCTGCGCGGTTCGGATGCGCGCCGGTGGCTTGGCATTCCGATCTGCGCCAGTCGCAGCGCCGCCGTGCCTGGCGCGCGATTGCGAGCGGCGAGGCGCTGGTAACGGTGGGGGCACGCTCCGCCCTGTTCCTACCCTATGCCGATCTGGGGCTGATCATCGTCGATGAAGCGCATGAGACGAGCTTCAAGCAGGAAGACGGGGTGCATTACCACGCCCGTGACGTGGCGGTGATGCGCGCCAAGTTCGAGGGCTGCCCGGTGGTGCTGGCATCGGCCACGCCGGCGATCGAGACGCGGCATCAGGTGGCGCTTGGCCGCTATGCCGAACTGAAGCTGCCGGGTCGTTATGGCACCGCGCAAATGCCAGTGATCGAAGCGATCGACCTGATCGCCGAACCGCCCGAGCGCGGTCGCTGGATCGCCCCCCGGCTGGTCCGCGCCATCGATGAGACCCGCGCGCGGGGTGAGCAGGTGCTGCTGTTCCTCAACCGACGCGGCTATGCGCCACTCACCTTGTGCCGCACCTGCGGGCACCGCTTCCAATGCCCCAATTGCACCGCCTGGATGGTTGAGCACCGCCTCGTCCGGCGCCTCGCCTGCCATCATTGCGGCCATGTCGAGCAGGTGCCCGAGGCATGCCCCGAATGCGGCAACCCCGATACACTCGTCGCCTGCGGGCCCGGGGTGGAACGCATCGCTGACGAGGTCGCGTTCTACTGGCCCGATGCCAAGCGCGCGGTGGTGACGTCCGATACGCTCTGGTCCCCCGCCAAAGCCGCCGAATTCGTCCAGCGGATGGAAGCAGGCGATATCGACATCGTGATCGGCACGCAGCTGGTGACCAAGGGCTATCATTTCCCCAATCTGACGCTGGTCGGCGTGATCGATGCCGATCTGGGGCTTGGCGGGGGTGATCTGCGCGCGGCGGAACGGACGTTTCAGCAGATCAGCCAGGTCGCAGGGCGCGCAGGGCGTGAACGCAAGCCCGGACATGTCTTCATCCAGACGCACAGTCCGCAGGCCGCTGTGATGCAGGCGCTGGTGAAGGGCGATGCCGATGCCTTCTATGCCGCCGAAACCGAGGCTAGGCGCGAGGCCGATGCGCCACCGTTTGGCCGCTATGCAGCGATTATCGTATCGTCGGAGGATCGCCAGGCCGCCGAAGACGTGGCGCGCGAGATCAAGCGGGCCGCGCCTGAATGCGACGGCATGTATGTCTATGGCCCCGCACCCGCGCCGCTGACGATGCTGCGCGGGCGGCACCGCTTCCGGCTGCTTGTCCATGCCCGCCGCGCGCTCGACGTGCAGGACGTGATCCGCGCCTGGCTGGGTGGGCTCGGCTGGCCCGCAAAAGTACGTGTCGCCGTCGATGTCGATCCCTATAATTTTCTGTGATCCTGCCTTATGGACGCCATCGGGCCCGGGCATGCTTGTCGAAGGCCCTTCGATAGAGTGATCCGATGATCCGACTGATCCTGTTTCTGGCAATGCTTATAACGGCGACGGCGCCTGCGCGAGCCGATGACATTTCGGCGGCGGCGCGGGGCGTGGTGCGTGTTGTGACGATCGCATCGGCGGAAGGCGAAGTTGTCGGCTTCGGGCATGGCAGCGGCTTTGCCGTCTCCCCCAACCGGATCGTCACCAACGCGCATGTGGTGGAACTTGCAGCGCGGTACCCCGACAATGTGGTGATCGGCGTTGTCCCGTCGGAAGGCGATAAATCCTATCAGGGCAAGCTGATCGCCTATGATGCGCAGCGCGATCTCGCACTGATCGAGTTTACCGGCACGCGCCTGCCCCCGCTCACATTCTACCCCGGTGCTGCGACCGATGGCGAGGCCGTGATCGCACTTGGCTACCCCGGAAATGTCGATGTCGCGACCGCGCAAAGTGCCGCCGATTTCATCAAGCCGCTTGGCCCGGTGCGGTCGCAAGGCGGGTTTTCGGGCACGCGCAAACTGACGGGTGTCGACGTGCTGCTGCATACAGCCGGCATCGCGCGCGGCAATTCGGGCGGTCCGCTGCTCGATATCTGTGGTCGGGTGATCGGCGCCAATTCGGCGATCACCAAGGCCGAGGAAGGCGATTCGAGCTTCGGCTTTGCCGTCGCCAATTCCGAAATCGCGGCATTCCTGAAAGAGGCCAAACAGAGTTTTGCGCAAACGAGTGCGCCGTGCATTAGTGCCGAGGAACGACTGCGACAGGGCCAGGATGCGCAGGTCCGATCCGCCGAGGCGCGCGCCGCCGATGCGCAGGCCGCCGCCATGCGGGAGGCTTTGCAGCGCGAGGTTGCGCTCGACAAGGCCCGGATCGAAGCCGAGCGGCGGCGCGAAAATGTGATCGCGATTGCCGGACTGTTGCTGGTGATCGGCGCGCTTGGCATCGGCGGGGCGGGCATCCTGGAATCGCGGCGGCGGCGACAGGGCGCGATCTGGACAGGCGCCGCAGGCGTGCTGTTGATCATCGCCGCCGCAGTTGTGTTCCTCACCCGGCCGTACGGCGACGTTACCCTCGCCGTGCCGCCGCCCGACACGGCCCCGAGCGCCACCGTGCAGGCGAGTTTCGGCAAGATGCTGTGCCGGATTGCGCCCGACCGCAGCCGGATCAACCTGTCCAACCCGGCCGACGTCACCATCGACTGGCAGCCCGATGGCTGCATGAACGGGCGCACGCAATATGCCGAAAACGGCGCCAAGTGGGAACGCATCCTGGTACCGAATGACGAGCAGACCGTATCCGTGCTCGAATATGATCTGGCGACACGCAGCTATTCGGAAAGCCGTTACCTGCTTTCAGCCGCGCAGATGAAAAAGGCGCGGTCGCTGCGGGGGGCGGTGAAGCAAAAGGCCTGCACGACCAGCGAAGCCGAGCGCCAACTGCTGTCGCGCCAGCAAACCGCAATCCGCGCCGCGCTGCCCGCCCGCCCCGACGAGTGGCTGGTCTATGATTGCGCGCCGGCGCCCGCGGATACCCCAAAGGGCGCAGCGCCGTCGGCGGCATCGTGACGGCGCGCCCAGTAAGGCTTCATCACTTGCCCCCGCCGCGCGGCGACGACCAGTAACGCGATCCCGAAAGCTGTGCAGATCAGCATCGCAGGCAGCGATGCCTCTGCGCCGAAATCGCCCCCGGTTAGCAGTTCCGGACCGGTGATGCGCGGGACCAACAGGCCCTTTACCTCGAAACCCGATACCGCGATCCCATAAATACCGCCCTGAGTGAAGTTCCACGCAGCGTGAAGCCCGATCGCTGCCCAAAGCCGCCGTGTCACCATATAAATCGCCGCGAGCATCACCCCGGCCTCGATCGCGATCGCAGCACCAGCGAGCGCGCTGGCATTGGGATTGCCGAGATGCAGCGCCCCGAACAGCGCCGCCGACAGCACCAGCGCCACCCAACTGCCCAGCCAATTCTCGATGATCCGGAAAAACAGCCCGCGCAGCATGATCTCCTCGGTCACGCCCGACACGATTGAGATACCGATGATCGGATAGAGCACGCTCAACGGCTGGGTACCGACGACTTCATAGGCACCGGCCAGCGCCATCACCGCCACCACCGACGAAAACAGCACCACCCCAATCGCGAGCCCTGCCAGCAATTCGACCAGTGCACCTTTCAGCGACAAGTCGGTAACCTGGCGATGCTCGACCAGACGCCCGAAACCGATATAGGCGATGACGAACACCGCCGCGACAATCGATCCGCCAACGATCGCCCATTGCCCGTCACTCCGCGCGCCAACTGCAGCGGCAAGGCCAGTCGCGATCACGCTGGCCCCCGCCATCACCCCAAATGCGACGATCAGAGTCATCGGCGGAAAGTGAATAATCCGCCAGACGAGGCTCTTGCCGCGCGGCTTGGTTGCGATGTCGTCCATACTTCCCCCGGAGTTGCGCGCGCAACGTAGCGGTCGCTCTCTACGGGTAAAGCCCTTTCAGCCGCGATCGATACGGGCAGCGAAGCATCCATGCGCGGCATTGTGGGCGTGGAGGTATGCGATGGCAGGATCGGCGAATAGCTGTTCGATCTTCTCTCCTGCGTCGTTCGCCAAAGCGAGCGCGGCGTTGCGTAGCATACCTGCTTCGTCGAACGCCCTCAGCGCGATCGGTCGGTTGGCGAATATGGGAGGTAGCGCATTTTCCAGCGCAGCCGCCCGTGTCGCGCGCTCACGGACATAGATCGCGTAGCGATTGCGATAGGGCGAGCCCACCGCGTGATCCTCAAAATTCAGCAGGATCACCGGTTCGCCGACCTCGGCATCTTCAAGGGTGATCCGGCACGGGTAGCCGGGCTTGTGATCGGCCTTCACGCGGACGGCGCCAATCTCGGCCAGTTCTGCGTCGCTGCGTCCGATCAAGTTCGCGAAACGCTCAATTGGCAATCCATTGATGCGATAGCTCGTCATTTCACGCTCTCCCGGTCCAACAAGACAACCTTGCGATCGACCCCGTATGCATAGCCGCCCATTGTGCCGTCACTGCGCTGGGCGCGGTGGCAGGGGATGATGACCGCGAGATGGTTTGCTCCACATGCGGTTCCTGCGGCGCGAACCGCGCTGGGGTTGCCCGCCATCGCGGCGAGCTGGCTGTAGCTGCGGGTTTCACCGGCGGGAATCTGGCGCAGTGCCTGCCAGATCGCCTCCTGAAACGCGGTGCCGCGCACGTCCATCGGCAGATCGATATCGCGATCGGGCGATTCGACGCTGGCCACGACTTGCGCTGCCAGATCAGCGAGCGCCGTACCGCCGGGCAGGATCTCCGCCTGAGGGAAGCGCAGCCGCAGCGCCGCCTCACCCTCATCGAACGATACCCGACACAGCCCCTTGTCGGTCGCTGCGACGAGCAGCGCCCCAAGGCTGGTATCGACGATCACCCAGCGGATCGTCGACCCTGCCCCGCCGCGCTTCCACGCGCTCGGCGTCATGCCAAGTCGCTTGCCTGCGCCTTCGTAGAACCGGCTGGGGGCCGAATAGCCGGCCTCGTAAATCGCCTCGGTCACGCTGGTCTCCTTCATCAATGCCTGCGCCGCCGCCCGCGCTTTCAACCCACGCGCATAGGCGGCGGGGGTCACGCCGGTCGAGCGTTTGAACAACCGGTGGAAATGATGCGGTGCATAGCCGACCATCGCCGCCAGCTCGTCGAGCCCGAGCGTCTCCTCTGCCCCCTCGATCAGCGCAACGGCGCGAGCGACCGCGACCCGGTCACGCCCGACCTCATCCGGCTTACAGCGCAGACAGGCGCGAAAGCCCGCTGCCACCGCCTCGCTGCCATCGCGGTAGAACACGACATTCTCGCGCCTGGGATGCCGCGCCGGGCAGCTTGGCTTGCAATAGATGCCGGTGCTCAGCACCGCGCCGACGAAACGGCCATCGCTGTGCCGGTCGCGGGCGATGAAGGCGGCCCAGGCCGAGTCGGGATCAATGGTCTCAGTGCTCATGCCGTCGATATAGGCGCGCTGCGCGGCCGCTCCATCCCGCGCGTTGCGATCAAAACAGCCGCCGATTCGGAGATCGCAACCCCTTGCGGCTCCTTCATAAATCACTTTTTCGACGGAAGGCCTTGACGTAATAAGCCATTTAATTTATGTTTTACGTAAATTAAATGGGGATACGCAAATGCAACATGGAAAGTCGATTTATCCGGAACGCCAGTTTCGCGCTAGCTGGACGGGCTTTTCGCTCGCCCTTTGCGCGGTCGCGGTCGTGGCGACGCTTGTCTGGGGCAACGGCAACACGCCTTTCCCCAAGGCCAGTTCGGCAGGTCCACGCCTGCACACCGAAATTTCGATCGGCAGCGGCTCGCTGCAGGTCAGCTTTAACCTCAACATCAATTGAAAGGACGCATGATGAAAGCTTTGACCATCGACCGGCTGCACGCCGAAAGCCAGCGGCTGAAAAGCCTGTTCGGCTGGGCGGTTGGGCTTGGCGCCTTCCTGCTCTTTAGCCAGATCCTCTATGTGCCGCTCAAAGGCCTGATCTTTGCGATCGGCACACCTGATATGGTCGGCGCTTCGGCAATGATTATGGAAACCGCCGTCAGGTCGCTTCCCGCAGTTGCGCTGATTGCCGCGCTCTGGACGGCCCGGCAGCTCTTTGAGGTCTATTCGGGCGGGACAATCCTTTCCGCGCGCGGCGGCCGACTAATCGGTCGTGTCGGCGACTGGCTGACGGTCAGCGCGATCCTTGCACTCGCGGTTGGCCCCGCCAACGACCGGATGGACGCGGTGACGGGCGCTTACATCACCACCCAGATCGCGCTGATCTGCGTCGGCCTCGCGATCCGGCTGCTTGGCCGGGTCCAGGCAGTTGCCGCCGATATTGCCGCCGATCACGCGCAGATCGTCTGAGCCATGCCGATCATCGTCACCCTCGACGTCATGCTCGCGCGGCGAAAGATGCGCGCCAAGGACCTCGCCCAGCGGATCGACATCAGCGAGACCAACCTTTCGCTACTGCGATCGGGCAAGGTGAAGGGCATCCGTTTCGAGACGCTCGAAAAGCTGTGCCAGGAGCTTGATTGCAAGCCGGCCGACCTGCTCGATTATGAGGATGAAGGCGGAATCGTCTGACGCCCAGCGCGGCTGGCGGCTGCGATCAAACCGCCGCCGCCTCCCCGCCATGACGCAGCATCGTGACGATCAACGCCAGCCACGCAAGGAACAACAATATCGCCGCCAGCAGGAACGGCGCGCCGGGGAAGTATAGCCCCTTCGCATCAGCAAAGGCGCCAAAAACACCGGTCATGATCGGCGGGCCGATGATCGAGGTAAGACTGATCACGCTGGCAATCGCACCCTGCAGCTCGCCTTGCGCGTCGTCGGGCACGCGCAGCGTCATCATCTGCTGCATCGCCGGAAAGGTGACGCCGGCAAACGCACCGACGACCATGCCTACCACCAGAATGGCGGTGTTGGGTGCTGTCGCCAGGATCAGGTAGGAAGGCAGGCCACAGCTAAGCCCCACCACCGCCACGCGTCGCGCCCCGAAACGCTGGACAAGCGGCCCGACCGCAAAGCCCTGCGCCCCCGCCATCATGATTCCGAACAGCGCAATCGTGATGCCGATCACCAAGGGGCTCCACCCGAAGCGGGCGATCCCCTGAAAGCTCCACACCGAAAGCTGCGATTGCGCTGCCAGCTGCATGAACAAAATTGAAACAAGACACCCGATCACCAGCGGCATCCGCGCCATCTGCACAACACTGCCGACCGGGTTGGCGCGCAGGATGGAAAAGGCGCGGCGGCGATCCGGCGGCAGCGTTTCCTTCAGCACAAACCAGCCGATCAGCGCGCCCGTGAGTGCAACGCCGCTCGCCGCCATGAACGGCACCCGCTCGCCCAGCCCGCCGAGCAAGCCGCCAATGCCGGGTCCGAGAACGAACCCTGCCGCCCCTGCCCCGCCCAGCGCGCCGAAGGCCCGCCCGCGCTCGGCCGGCGGGACGATATCGGCGATGCAGCTATTGGCGGCGGTAAAGGTGGCGCCCATGATTCCGGAAATGACTCTGCCCACGAACAGCCACGCAAGCGTCGGCGCCCAGGCCATAAGCGCATAATCGATCCCCAGCGCGAACAGCGTCAGCAGCAATACAGGCCGCCGCCCAAACCGATCGCTCAGTCCACCGATAACCGGCGCGAACAGGAACTGCATCACGGCATAGGCAAACAACAGCCACCCGCCGATCTCCGCGGCGCGGTCGATCGTCACGTCGCTCAGCGAGATGATGAGTCGCGGCATTACCGGCAGGATCAGCCCCAGCCCGGCAATGTCGACAAACACGATCATCGCGACCAGCGCGAGAACCGAGCGGTTTGATCCGCCTTCGGTCATTCGTCCCCCAATGAACGGCTAAAGTACTAAGGTTAGGCTCACCCGCCATTTGCCTCAAACAGCTCAAGCGTGCGTTCGCGCGCCAGATCGGCGCTGGGTTCGTGGTAATCCTTGCGGCGGTCCGAATTGAAGCCGTGTCCGGCTTCGTAGATGTGGACGGTCGCATTTGGCCAATCGCGCGCGACTACCTTGTCGACACCTTCCATCGGGATGCCGTTATCATAGCGCCCGAAATGCAAAATGACCGGCACCTTCGGCTCCTCATCGACCGCGCCGGGGATCAGGCTTCCATAATAGCCTGACGCTGCAGTAACATCTGTCAACCGGGTGGCGGCGAACCAGGCTACAGAGCCGCCATAGCAATAGCCGACAACGAACACCGCCCCCTTGCTCACCAGCGCATCGATGCAGGTCTGCACGTCGCTGAGGCTCTGATCGAAAGGGTGCAGCTCGCGCGCAAGTTCCACCGCGCGCGCGAAGCCTTCGCCAGAATAATCAGCTTCGAAGCCCGGGTGTTCGCGATCGAACAGAGCGGGGGCGAGCACCTCATAGCCATCCTGCGCATATTCGTCGCACAGGTCGCGAATGTGATCGGTAACGCCGAAGATTTCCTGCACCAGCACCAGCCCGCCGCGCCGCGTACCCGTCGGCTCGACATGATAGACAGCGACTTCAGCGCCATCGGCCATCGTCATCCGGATCGTCGTGCCTTCGGCCATCATACTCTCCCACTTCGCTTTGGCCCCTCTTTTAGCGGCGGCGATAGCGAGTGGAAGGCTAAACCCCGATCAGGCTGCGCGAACGTCTGCGATCAGCTGATTGATCTGGCCGCGCAGTAGATCGACATTGCCGGCAACATCATCGGCGGTGCTGGCAAGATCAATTGCCGTGCAGCGCGTGCGCTCAGCGCGACCATGGAGAAGTTGCATATTGGCAGCGGCATGGGCGGTACCACCCTCGACTTCGGCGATGGCGCGGGCGATCCGCCTGGTCATGTCACGCTGCTGCTCGACCGCGTCAGCGACATTGGTGGCGGACTGATCAAGCCCGGCGACCAGCGTGTCGATCGATTCGATGGTCGAGAGCACCGTAGCACTGGCATCACGCACGGCCGACAGCCGGGATTCGATCTTGCCTGCTGCCGCCTGTGTTTGACGGGCGAGCCCCTTTACCTCTTCGGCCACCACGGCAAAGCCACGTCCTGCAGGCCCGGCACGCGCCGCCTCAATAGTGGCGTTTAGCGCGAGCAGATTGGTTTGCCCTGCGATGATGGCGATGAAATCAAGCACCGAAGCAATTTCGCTCACCAGATCGCCCAGGGATTCGGCATGATCACGCCCGGCGATCGTCCGCGCGCGCACCGTGCCGACGCCAGCGCGCGAATCATTGGCGGCGCGGCTGATATGGTCAATCGCCGTCGCCAGCGCGCTGCTCGATTGAGCAATGGTGCGCGCACTGGCCGCGCTTTGCTCAGCCAGCGAGGCGGTTGCCAGCGCGTGATGTTCCGCCTCGGCAGCCTCGCCCGACATTGTCGCTGCGGTTTCGCGCAGGCGGGGTCCGGCTGATTTCAGCCCAGCGACGACATCGCCAGCCTGCCGCTCGAACACGGCAAACAGGGCGTCAAGATCGGCCGCGCGCTTGGCGTTGGCGGCATGATCCTTCACCTCACGGCGATGCAATGCATCCTCCGTCCGGCGCGATTCCTCGCTCAGACGGCGCGCGTCGATCGATCGCTGGCGCGCAAAGGCAAGCGCGCGGGCAATCGCGCCAATCTCATCCGTGCGATCAAGACCGGGGATCACAGCATCATGTTTGTCATCGGTGATGTGGTGCGTCGCGACGGCAATCTCTGCGAGCGGCTGGGTTATCCGCCGCGCGACGATAAGCATTCCCCACCAGCCGACTAGAACCGCCATCAGCGTGACCAGCGTGACAACGACATAGGCACGCCAGAACCGGTCCTGCATCACGCGTTGTTCGACCCCGGCGTCAGCACGCAGCGCCGCAATCAGCGAATCACTCGCCCCAGTCAGCGGATCAATGGCGGCATTCAGCGGACCACTGACAAAGAAATCGAGCCTGTCAGTCTGTTTTGCCCGCAGCATCCGATCCAGCCCGGCAATCGCGAGATCGGCGTCACGCCGCGCCGCGTCTACCCTTGCGATCATCAAACTATGGCGTTCATCGAGTTGATGGTCGCGAAACAACGTCCAGTTTCGTTTGATCGTCTGCCGGGAATCTTCAATCGCATCGACCGCCCCCGCAATCGAAAGATTGCCGCTGACCACTTTGTGCGCGGTGGCCAGTGCCTTGGCATAGTTATCGGTCACCGCCTGCAGCTCAGCAATCGGATAAATTTTCTCGCGCACGAGCACGCGCATGCCGTTGCTGGTTGTAATCGAGCCGATGATCAAGGTGAGCGCAAGCACCGCCTGAATCGCCAGCAGCGCAATCAAAACACGGCGTAACGCCACGCCAATACTGTTGGTTTGGCCGTTAAACCATTCGCTGAGCGAGGGGAGCGTAAGGCGCATAGAAAGCGATATCCAGAATCGTCCGGCGGTTGCCTGGTTCCAACTCTATGGGGCCCAAGCAGCAAACAGGGAGTTAACCACGTGTGACGCTTTGATGAAAAGTTACGGAAATCCGATTGTTTTTGGCGCCAATCCAAGCGCTGCCCAGCTAATCGGCTACCCGGCTTGCATCGCCTGCATACCGATGCTAGCAGCCGCCCAACCCATGGCCCGGTGCGTGAACAGGGGCCCTTAGAGGCCTGTTCGCGCATGGGGCCAATTTTTCTGTTCCCGAAGAGGATGTCGATCGCGTGGAGAATTCCGGCGGTATTCAAGCGAGCTTACCGGGGCGTTACGCAACGGCGTTGTTCGAGTTAGCGCGCGATGCAAAATCGATCGACAAGGTTGAGGCAAGCCTGGCCACGCTGCGTGCGGCGCTCGATCAATCAGCGGATTTCAAGACGTTGACGACTAGCCCCCTCATCGCACGTGGCGCAGCGACCAAGGCCGTTGCCGCCGTTGCAACGATGCTGAAGCTTGATGCGACGACGACGAAGTTCCTTGGTGTGCTCGCCGACAATCGCCGTCTGGCGCAATTGCCCGTAATCATCCGGGCGTTCCGCCAGCTCGCCGCCAGCTTCCGCGGCGAAACGACGGCTGAGGTTACCTCCGCCCATGCTCTTACCGACGATCAGGTTACCGCGCTGAAGCAATCGCTTCGCCAGCGGATCGGTCGCGAAGTTTCGGTCGACCTGTCGGTTGATCCGTCGCTGCTGGGCGGGCTCGTCGTCCGCATCGGCAGCCAGATGATCGATTCGTCGATCAAGACCCGTTTGAACTCCCTCGCGCTCGCGATGAAAGGCTAAAAGGCTCAACCCATGGATATCCGCGCCGCTGAAATCTCGAAGGTCATCAAGGACCAGATCGCCAGCTTCGGCACTGAGGCCCAGGTCTCGGAAACCGGGCAAGTGCTGTCAGTGGGTGACGGTATCGCCCGCATCCATGGCTTGGACAATGTCCAGGCCGGTGAGATGGTCGAATTCTCGAACGGCGTGCAGGGCATGGCGCTCAACCTTGAAGCCGACAATGTCGGCGTCGTGATCTTCGGCTCTGACAGCCAGATCAAGGAAGGCGATGTCGTCAAGCGCACCGGCACGATCGTCGACGTGCCGATCGGCAAGGGCCTTCTCGGCCGCGTTGTCGATGGCCTTGGCAACCCGATCGATGGCAAGGGCCCGATCGTCAGCGACCAGCGCAGCCGCGTCGAAGTCAAGGCGCCGGGAATCATCCCGCGTACCTCGGTCCACGAACCCGTCCAGACCGGGCTGAAGGCGATCGACGCCCTCGTCCCCGTTGGCCGTGGCCAGCGCGAACTGATCATCGGCGATCGCCAGACCGGCAAGACCGCGGTCGCGATCGACACGTTCATCAACCAGAAGAATGCCAATGCGGGCGATGACGAGAGCAAGAAGCTCTACTGCATCTATGTCGCGATCGGCCAGAAGCGCTCGACCGTCGCGCAGATCGTCCGTCAGCTCGAAGAATCGGGCGCGATGGACTATACCATCGTCGTCGCGGCAACCGCATCCGAGCCTGCCCCGCTCCAGTTCCTCGCACCCTATACCGGCTGCGCGATGGGCGAATATTTCCGCGACAATGGCATGCACGCGCTGATCGTTTATGACGATCTGTCGAAGCAGGCGGTCGCCTATCGCCAGATGTCGCTGCTGCTGCGCCGCCCGCCGGGCCGCGAAGCCTATCCCGGCGACGTGTTCTATCTCCACAGCCGCCTGCTCGAGCGCGCCGCCAAGATGAACTCGGATAATGGTTCGGGCTCGCTGACCGCGCTGCCGATCATCGAAACCCAGGCGGGCGACGTGTCGGCATACATCCCGACCAACGTGATCTCGATCACCGACGGCCAGATCTTCCTCGAAACCGATCTGTTCTTCGCCGGCATCCGCCCCGCGATTAACGTCGGCCTGTCGGTGAGCCGCGTCGGTTCGGCCGCACAGACCAAGGCGATGAAGAAGGTGTCGGGCTCAATCAAGCTCGAGCTGGCGCAGTACCGCGAAATGGCGGCGTTCGCGCAGTTCGGTTCGGACCTCGACGCGTCGACCCAGAAGCTGCTCAACCGCGGCGCACGGCTCACCGAGCTGCTGAAGCAGGCGCAGTTCAGCCCGATGCCGTTCGAAGAGCAGACCGTGTCGATCTTCGCTGGCACCAACGGCTTTATCGATGCCGTGCCGGTGAACGCGGTGACGCGCTATGAGCAGGCGATGCTCGCCGATATGCGCGCCAACCACGCCGACCTCCTCACCGACATCCGCGACAAGCGCGACCTGTCGAAGGAAACGACTGAGGCGCTGAAGACGGCTCTCGGGAATTTCGCGAAGACGTTTGCTTAATTAATGTGTGTCCCCGCGAAGGCGGGGACCCAGACTGGGCTCCCGCCTTCGCGGGAGCACAAGAAGGAAGACAATGGCGAGCCTGAAGGCCCTCAAGATCCGCATCGGCTCGGTGAAGTCGACGCAGAAGATCACCAAGGCGATGAAGATGGTCGCCGCCGCCAAACTGCGCCGTGCGCAGGAAGCGGCGGTTGCTGGACGCCCCTATGCCGAGCGGCTCGAAGCCGTGATGGCCAGCCTGGCCGCGAAGGTGACGGTCAGCGCATCGTCACCCAGGCTGCTCGCCGGCACCGGCAAGGATCAGGTCCATCTGATTATCGTCGCTACATCCGAGCGTGGCCTGGCAGGCGCGTTCAACTCGAACATCGTCCGCGCCGCGCGCCGCAAGGCCGAGGAGCTGACCGCGGCCGGCAAAACCGTCAATTTCTACATCGCGGGTAAAAAGGGCCGCGTCCTTCGCCGCTTCTACCCGACACAGATCGTCCATGATTTCGAGATGGGCCATATCAAGGCGGTGAAGTTCGCCGATGCCCGCGCCGTCGCCGATGATGTTATCGCGCGCTACGAAGCCGGCGAGTTCGACGTTGCGCACTTGTTCTATGCCCGCTTCCAGTCGGCACTGGTGCAGGAGCCGACGGGTCGCCAGATCATCCCCGTCGCGATCGATACCAGCCGCGCCAAATCGACCAGCCTTGCTGCGGTCGATTACGAGCCCGATGAGGAATCGATCCTGGCCGAACTGCTGCCGCGCAACGTCGCGATCCAGCTTTTCCGCGCATTGCTGGAAAATGCCGCGTCAGAGCAGGGCAGCCGCATGACCGCGATGGACAATGCGACACGCAACGCCGGCGACATGATCCAGCGCCTGACGATCCAGTATAACCGCACCCGCCAGGCCGCGATCACGACCGAACTGGTCGAAATCATCTCGGGCGCCGAGGCCCTCTGATGCGTCCGATTGTCTTTGCTGCCTTGCTGGGGCTGGCGGGGGCACTCGCCGCGTGTGGGCCGGAAGCGCCCAAGAAGGAAACCTACGCGCCAACGCCGCTCGCGCCCGCAGGCTGGACGCAGATTTTTGCAAACCCAGCCGAATCCATCGACGTGATGAACCGGCTTGGCTTCCGCATCGGCGCCTATGCGCCTGCCGAGGGCGGCCATAAGGCGGTTGGCATTCCGGCAATGCTGTCGCGGTCCGATGTTCTCAAGCCTAATGTTACCAATGTCGAACTGACCGGCACGGCTGACACGCTGACCGCGGTGCGCTTCACGCTCGATCTGACCGATCTTAGCGATGACGGCTTTGCGAAGAAGCAGTTCGTCAAACAGATTAAACAGCGTTTCGCGCAACTTGGCGTCGCGGGTGCAGACAAGCTGACGCAGAACATCATGTCCGAGCGGCCGACCAACGGGACCACCGCCGGCGCTAACTACGCGCTCACGCGCGATCTCATTCCCGGCGGCAAGAACCACCGCCGCATCACCCTGACTTTCACGCCTGCGGGTTCCACCCCCGCGACTTCAGCCCCAAGGAACGGATAATGGCAACCGCCCCCGACACTCTCGCGCCCGTCGCGACCACCAACAATGTAGGCCGGATCAGCCAGGTCATCGGCGCGGTCGTCGACGTGACCTTCGAAGATCAGCTGCCTGCGATTCTGAACGCGCTTGAGACGTTCAACAATGGTAACCGGCTGGTGCTCGAAGTCGCGCAGCATCTTGGTGAAAACACCGTCCGCACGATCGCCATGGACGCGACCGAAGGCCTGACGCGCGGCCAAACCGTCACCGACACCGGTTCGCAGATCCGCGTGCCCGTCGGCCCCAAGACGCTTGGTCGCATCCTGAACGTGATCGGTGAGCCGATCGACGAGCGCGGTCCGGTCGGCAATGTCGACACTGCCCCGATCCACGCCCCTGCCCCGCTGTTCGTCGACCAGTCGACCGAAAGCGCCATTCTCGTCACAGGCATCAAGGTGATCGACCTGCTCGCGCCTTATGCCAAGGGCGGCAAGATCGGCCTGTTCGGCGGCGCCGGCGTCGGCAAGACTGTGCTGATCCAGGAACTGATCAACAACATCGCCAAGGGCCATGGCGGCACCTCGGTGTTCGCGGGCGTCGGCGAGCGCACCCGCGAGGGTAACGATCTGTACCACGAATTCCTCGACGCAGGCGTTATCGCCAAGGATGCCGATGGCAACGCCGTCAGCGAAGGTTCCAAGGTGGCGCTGGTGTATGGCCAGATGAACGAGCCCCCCGGCGCGCGTGCCCGTGTTGCGCTGTCGGGTCTGACGATCGCTGAATATTTCCGCGATGTCGAAGGCCAGGACGTGCTGTTCTTCGTCGACAACATCTTCCGCTTCACCCAGGCGGGTTCGGAAGTGTCGGCCCTGCTCGGCCGCATTCCATCGGCCGTGGGCTATCAGCCGACCTTGTCGACCGACATGGGCGCGCTGCAGGAGCGCATCACCTCGACCAACAAGGGTTCGATCACGTCGGTGCAGGCGATCTACGTGCCTGCCGACGATTTGACCGATCCGGCGCCTGCAACATCGTTCGCTCACTTGGACGCAACGACCGTGCTCAACCGCGCGATTTCGGAACTTGGCATCTACCCGGCGGTCGATCCGCTCGACTCCACGTCGCGTGTGCTCGAACCCCGCGTCGTCGGCCAGGAGCATTATGATACCGCGCGTGCGGTCCAGTCGGTGCTGCAAAAGTACAAATCGCTGCAGGACATTATCGCGATTCTGGGCATGGACGAGCTGAGCGAAGAAGATAAGCTCACCGTCAGCCGCGCCCGCAAGATCCAGAAATTCCTGTCGCAGCCCTTCCACGTCGCCGAAGTCTTCACCGGCATTTCGGGCAAGTTTGTGCAGCTCGAAGACACCGTGAAGTCGTTCAAGGCAGTCGTCGACGGCGAATATGATCACCTGCCCGAAAGCGCCTTCTACATGGTCGGCGGCATCGACGAAGCGATCGCCAAGGCCGAAAAGATGGCGCAGGAGGCGTAAACTCCTGCTCCCCTCCCGCCTGCGGGAGGGGTCGGGGGTGAGCGCATCCATTTGGATCAGCGCCTGCCTCCCGAAACAAGGCCCACCCCCAGCCCCTCCCGCATGCGGGAGGGGAGTGAGACTGAACAATGCTCCACTTTGAACTCGTCACCCCTGAAAAGCTCGTCCGCAGCGAGGACGTGTACATGGTTGTCGTCCCCGGTTCAGAGGGTGATTTCGGCGTGCTGGCCGGCCATTCGCCGCTAATGTCGACAATCCGCGATGGGGCGCTCCACATCTATCGCACCGAAAAGGGCGAACCCGAGAAGCTGCCGATCAAAGGCGGCTTTGCCGAGGTTACCGAGCGCGGGCTGACCGTGCTGGCCGAACAGGCAGGTTGATCAGCCGCTTATTGCGATACGAGAAATTTTTCGCTGGCGCATTTCCTAACTTGCACGGTTAAGGAAACGTCAAACCTTGCCGGTTAGGCAGGGTGCGTGACTAACAAGATTCGCCTATCATGAGCGCATTCGGACGACGCAGCGGCGCCGGAAACGGCACCCCGCCAGCGCGGCCGGCGTTCGGCGTTGCCCGCCCGATGCAAGGCGGTGGACCTGCGCGCCCCGCAGACCTGCAGGGCAGCGAACAATTCCCACCGATTGATCTTGCCCCCCTGCCCCCATTGGATTCGGCCAGCGACGGGATGTCCGGCACGATGCCCGGCACGGCGATGGACGCGATGCAGCGCCTGCAGGAACGCCAGTCTTCGTCAGGCGAAGCTGGCCAGTCGCGGATGGAAGGCTTCGAAACCTCGATCCACAAGATCAAGGAACAGGTGCTGCCGCGCCTGCTCGAACGCGTCGATCCCGAAGCCGCCGCCACGCTCAATAAGGATGAACTGGCCGAAGAATTCCGCCCGATCATCGGCGAAGTGCTTGCAGAACTGAAACTGACGCTCAATCGCCGCGAGCAGTTTGCGCTCGAAAAGGTGTTGATCGACGAATTGTTGGGGCTCGGGCCGCTCGAGGAGTTGCTCAACGATCCGAACATCTCGGACATCATGGTCAATGGCCCCGAGCAGACGTATATCGAGCGCAAGGGCAAGCTTGAGCTCGCGAATATCCAGTTTCGCGATGAAGAGCATCTTTTCCAGATCGCGCAGCGCATCTGCAACTCGGTTGGCCGCCGCGTCGACCAGACCACCCCGCTCGCCGACGCCCGCCTGAAGGACGGCAGCCGCGTTAACGTGATCGTGCCGCCGCTGTCTTTGCGCGGCACCGCGATATCGATTCGTAAATTCTCCGCCAAGCCGATCACGCTCGACATGATGGCCGGGTTCGGTTCGATGAGCCCGAAGATGGCGACGGCGCTGAAGATTGCCGGCGCGTGCCGCTTCAACGTTGTCATTTCGGGCGGTACAGGTTCGGGCAAGACGACGATGCTCAACGCACTGTCAAAGATGATCGACCCCGGCGAACGCGTACTGACGATCGAGGACGCGGCCGAACTGCGGCTGCAGCAGCCGCACTGGCTCCCGCTCGAAACGCGACCGCCCAATCTTGAAGGCCAAGGCGAAATCTCGATCCGCGATCTCGTGAAGAACGCGCTGCGTATGCGGCCGGACCGGATCATCCTGGGCGAAATTCGCGGGAGCGAGTGTTTCGATCTGCTCGCGGCGATGAACACCGGCCATGACGGCTCCATGTGTACGCTCCACGCCAACTCGCCGCGCGAATGTCTGGGGCGTATGGAAAACATGGTGATGATGGGCGACATCAAGATGCCCAAGGAAGCGATCAGCCGCCAGATCGCCGATTCAGTCGACCTGATTGTTCAGGTGAAGCGTCTGCGCGACGGTAGCCGCCGCGTCACCAACATCACCGAAGTGATCGGCATGGAAGGCCCCGTGATCGTGACGCAGGAGCTGTTCAAGTTCGAATATCTCGACGAGAGCGCCGACGGCAAGATCATCGGCGAATATCGATCGATGGGGCTGCGTCCCTATACACTTGAAAAAGCGCGGCAATACGGCTTCGATCAGGCGTATCTGGAAGCAACGTTATAAGCGGTTTGCCCGAAGCCCGGCCTTGGCTAGGACAGGTGGCGATGAAGCCCCTGCCGATCCTAGTGGCGATCGCGCTGATCGGCGCCGCGCCGCCACCGAGCACGGCGGTATCGACACTGGCCAGCGATAGCGAGGCGCATTGGGTGCCGTTCGATCTGACCCCCGGCAACCAGATCCGCTTCACGATGATGATCAATGATCGGCCCGCGGCTGCCGTGCTCGACACCGGCGTCAGCGCCTCAGTAATCTCACGCAGTTTTGCGACGGCAGCCCGGATGAAGGTGCAGCCGCGCGGTCTGGCCCGAGCGATTGGCGGCGCAGTGACGATCGGCTGGACGCCGGTACAGAACATCATGCTGGGCGGGATGACGCGGCGCGGGGGCGGCATTGGCGTCACCACATTACCTGCCGCAGCGACCGGTGGCGTACAACCCGTGGACGTGCTGGTCGGCCATGATCTCATCGACGCGTATGCGATCGAGATTGATTACGATGCGATGCGGTTTCGCTTGCTGAAATCGGGCCGTTTGCCGTTTCGTGGCGTCAGCGCACCGTTGCGGATCGCCCCTGACCAAAATGTCTATGTCACAGAAATCAACCTGGGGGGGCGACGATTGGCACCGATGGTTGTCGATACCGGCGACGGATCGTCGATCACCCTCTCGCAGGAGGCCTATCGCGCTGCGGGGCTTACGGGTGTGCAGACCACCACGACGATTGCCTATGGGCTGGCAGGCCCGATGATAAGCGATCTCGCCATCCTCCCAAGCCTGTCGGTCGGCAAACTCGCCGCCAGTGATGTCGAGCTCCGGGTAGAGCGTCGCGGCGGTTTCTCCCAGTCTATTGGCGCTGCGGGGCGGATCGGATCGGGGTTTTTGCAACATTATCGGGTGCTAATGGATCCCGCCGCCGGCCATATCGTCTTCGCCGCTACGGTGCGCACTGGCACACCGCCGCTGCGCTCCACCAGCGGCATCCTGATGACAGCGGAAAAGGGCCGTCTGCGGGTGCTGCACGTGATGCGCGGCAGCCCTGCCGAAGCTGGCAGCTGGCGTGCGGGCGACATGATCTGCAGGATCGACGGCGTGCCAATCCCAGCCGATTACAATGCGAGCCCGATCAGCACTTGGTCTGTAGGCAAACCCGGTCGTATCGTCGCGCTCGGCACTTGCGATGGCGCAACCCGGGCGTTGAGGCTCAACCACTTTTACTGATCGGCGCGCTGGCTCAACCCTTCAGCGCCAGTCCTGCCATCACGACGGCGGCGATTAGTGCGAGAATCTGCACAGTCGGCCAATCGATCATGCTGACGGCATCGGGATCAGCGCGGCGCGCGCGGCGCCAATCACGCCAACCGCTGAACAAGGCAATCGCCACCGCGATACCCGCGCCCGCCCAAAGCCCTGCTTGCATCATTCCCCTTTGCGAGCCAAAAAGCGCAGCGTCTTTACCCGTTTACTCGCCCCTGTTACCCGAGGAGTCGTCATGCGCCACCCCTTTCTGATCCCCACTCTTGCCGTCGCCAGCCTTGCCTTTGCCGGTGGTGCAATTGCTGCGGCCGTCGCGCCGAGCCCCGCGATCATCGCTGCCGTTAAGGCCCCGAGCCGCACACCAGCCAATCTGGCACGTGATCCGTATCGCCACCCGGCCGAGACGTTGGCTTTCTTTGGTGTGAAGCCGAATCAGACGGTAGTGGAAATCTGGCCAGGCGGTGGCTGGTACACTGAAATTCTCGCTCCATACGTCACGAAGGGTACGCTTTATGCGGCGACGCCGTCGACGGGCGCACGCAAGGGCGTGATGAACCTGCAGGCGGCGAAACCCGACGTATATGGCAAGATCAAGTTTGCCGCCTTCCCGACAACCGATGCAGCCGCCGCCGTGCCTGCCGGCACCGCCGATGTCGTGCTGACGTTCCGCAACGTCCATAACTGGAGCTTCGGCGCGACCGACCAGACCCAGGCCGCGTTTGACCAGATGTTTGCGATGCTGAAACCCGGCGGCACGCTCGGCGTCGTCGAGCACCGCCTGCCAGAAGATGCCAAGGGCATCACAGAGGCGAAGAGCGGATACATGAAGCGCTCGTCGGTGATTACCTTTGCCACCAAGGCGGGGTTCAAACTGGCTGGCGAAAGCGACATCAACGCCAACCCCAAGGACACCCATGATTACCCCAAGGGCGTGTGGACGCTGCCGCCCAACTTCGCCGAAAAAGACGTCGATCGCGCTCGATACACGGCCATCGGCGAAAGCGACCGCATGACGCTGAAGTTCGTCAAGCCGAAGAAGTAAGCCTGCTTCCCCCGGCCAGCTAACTGGCCGGGGGGGTTCACCCTATTTTTTGTAAACCACGCCTGCCCGCATCACGAAGCTGACCTGCTTCAAAACCCGCACATCGGCCAGCGGATCGCCAGCCACCGCGATCAGATCAGCACTTTTGCCGGGTTCGATGCTGCCCACATCACCCGCCACGCCCAGCAGATCGGCGGCGTTGGTGGTCGCCGCCATGATCGCCTGTGACGGCGTCATCCCGTGCTTGACCATCAGCTCGAATTCATCGGCGTTTCGCCCATGTTTCGACACACCCGCATCGGTGCCGAACGCGATCTTCACGCCTGCCGGGACCGCTTTTTCGAGGGCCTTGCCGGTGATGCTGATCCGCCAGTCAATCTTCGCGCGCACTTCGGGGGAATAGGCGTTGGGGTTCGCGGCGATCCGTTCGAGATAGCCGTTCACTGTTGACAGGGTTGAAACGTAGTAGGCCCCGGTTTTCTTGAAAAGCGCGATCGCCGCATCGTCCATCAACGTGCCGTGTTCGATCGAATCCGCCCCCGCGCGCAGTGCGACCATGATCCCGTCGGCACCGTGCGCGTGCACGGCGACCTTCTTGCCATAAAGATGCGCAGTCTCGACAATCGCACGGGCTTCGTCATCGAACATCTGCTTGCCAAGTCCGGCCCCAATCCGGCTGTTGACGCCGCCCGTCGTGGCAATCTTGATCACGTCCGCTCCGCGCCCGATCTGAAGCCGCACTGCCTTGCGGCATTCATCGGGACCGTCACACAGATTGTCGTGCGGGATCGCGTCGATAAAGTCGTCACCAACCCCCAGACGAGCGTCCATATGCCCCGACGTTGTCGAGATCGGCCGCCCTGCATCGATGATGCGGGGCCCGCTCACCCAGCCGCGGGCGATGGCCTCCCGCAGCGCAAGCGTCGCGCCCTCATCGCCCAGGTTGCGGACAGTGGTGAACCCGGCCTGCAGCGTCTTTTGTGCATTCCAATAGGTTTCATATGCGGCCAGCTGGCGGTTCTCGGTAAACCCGGCGAGCAGACCCTCCTGCCCCGCGCGATCCGAACTGAGATGAACGTGCGAATCGATAAGCCCGGGCAGGACGTAACGGTCCTTCAGGTCGATCAGGGTCGCGCCTGCGGGCACCGCCGCAAGCCCATCCATCACCGCCACCACTTTGCCGCCGCGCAGCACGATTGTGCTGGGTCCGCGCATCGGTTTGCCGGGCTGGTCGAGCACATGCCCCGCATGGACATAAATCGTCGCACTGCCGGCAGTGTCGGCGGTTTGCGCTGCACCAGGAGCTGCCGCCCCAAGCATCGTTGTGGCGATCAGCGTGGCGATGATGCGCTTCATTAGTTGACGTCCCCGGACCAAAGCCGCCGGGGCATCCGGCGGATCAGCCGAGTTTTTCCACCTTGGCCTGCAGTTCTGCAAGCTGCGATTTCAGCGCGGCGATCTCGTCATCTTTCCGCGCTGCGACATCGGGCGCGCCGCCGGGCTTGAACGCCGCTGTGGCCGCTTCGAACATCTGGATATTGCGCTTGGCGATCTCGGCAAAGGGCGAATGGGCGAAGGCACCTTCGACTGCCGATTTGAACTGCGCCTGATTGCGACGAAAGCCTTCCATGGATGCTTCCAGATATCCAGGCACCATCGCCTGCATCGAATCCCCGTACATCGAGATCAGCTGGCGCAGGAAGTTGACCGGCAGCATCGTCTCGCCGCGCGATTCCTCTTCCATGATGATTTGGGTGAGGACGTTATGGGTGATATCTTCATCAGTCTTGGCGTCGACAACCTTGAAGTCGCGACCCTCGCGCGTCATCGCAGCAAGATGCTCGAGCGTGATGTAGGACGATGTCTCGGTGTTATAGAGGCGCCGGTTGGCGTATTTCTTGATGATGACGACGCCGTCATCCGAAACGGTCTTTTTCATGGGAGATCCCCCGAGGGTGCATGACAGTGCTGTAACACCGTTTCATACCGCGCCGCAACACGGGCCTAGGCCGCTGCCGTTGTTCCTGGAAATGCTGCGCACACAAACTGCACAATCGCCGGAAAGACTTCGCGTCGCGCTGGCAGGGCTCGCCGCCTATCAGGCCGCCGATCGTGGGCCGCGCCGCAGGCTGGGTGGCGTAAAACACCGGCGCGGTCGGGTGCGGCTACGCGCCTATGGCGGCAGCGGCACGCCGGTCATGGTGGTGCCATCGCTGATCAACCCGCCGTTCATCCTCGATCTTGCTCGACAACAGTCCATGCTGCGCTGGCTAGCGGCAAAGGGCCACCGCGTCTTCCTGGTCGACTGGGGAACGCCGGATGCGAGCGTGCGGGACATGGACGTCGCTGATCACGTATCGCGCTTGCTCCTGCCCCTGATTGCCCGACTGCCCGAACCACCACTGCTGATGGGTTATTGTCTGGGGGGGACGATGGCGGCGGCGGCGGCTTGCCTGACGCCGGTGGCCGGGCTCGCGATGGTCGCCGCGCCATGGCGCTTTGGCGGCTTTGATGTGGCGGCCCGCGCCCGTATCGCCGACCTTTGGAAAACAGCACAGCCTGCCTGCGCGGCAATGGGGCTGGTGCCCATGGAAGTGCTGCAAGCCGGCTTCTGGCAACTCGATCCAAAGCGAACGATCGCGAAGTACGAAGCCTTTGCGGTAATGGAGCCAGGCAGTCCGGAAGCGCGCAGTTTTGTGGCGCTGGAGGATTGGGCCAATGCGGGTGCGCCGCTGACCTATGCTGCCGGTGCGCAGATTTTCGAGGGGATGTTTGCAGATGACGTTACCGGCACAAACCGCTGGACGATTACCGGCCGTCCGATCGACCTTGATGAGCTTACCTGCCCCACCGTTGATTTCGTATCATTGCACGATCGAATCGTACCTGCCGCCAGCGCCGCGGGGTTTGCCGATCGACGCGAGCTTGCTGCGGGGCATGTCGGCATGATTGTCGGTCGCGGCGCGCGAACGCAGCTCTGGGAACCGCTCGACCACTGGATAAGCCAGACGCTGAAGGCTAGATAGCCGCCACCATTTCTAATGCCCCCTCATCGTTCTGCAGGAGCCCGCCATGACCGACATCGTCATCACCGCCGCCAAGCGCACGCCAGTAGGCAGCTTCATGGGCGCATTCGGTTCGACCCCGGCGCACGAGCTCGGCCGCGTCGCGATCGAAGCGGCGCTGGCACAGGCAGGCATCACTGGCGCCGACGTTTCTGAGGTGATCCTGGGCCAGGTGCTTACAGCGGCACAGGGCCAGAATCCCGCTCGCCAGGCTTCGATGGCGGCGGGCATTCCCAAGGAAGTGCCCGCCTGGAGCGTTAACCAGGTCTGCGGATCGGGTTTGCGCGCCGTAGCGCTGGCGGCACAGGCGATTGCGGCGGGCGATGCAACCATCGTCGTCGCAGGCGGGCAGGAATCGATGTCGCTTGCCCCGCATGCACAATTTCTGCGCGGCGGGCAGAAAATGGGTGATCTCCAGCTGATCGACACGATGATCAAGGACGGATTGATCGATGTGTTCAACGGCTACCACATGGGCATTACCGCCGAGAATCTGGCGGAACGCTATCAGATCACCCGCGAAGAGCAGGACGCCTTTTCGGTCGCTTCGCAGAACAAGGCCGAGGCGGCACGTGCCGCCGGTCGGTTCAAGGACGAGATTGCTGCCGTCACCATAAAGGGCCGCAAGGGCGACACGATCGTCGCTGACGACGAATATATTCGCAGCGGCGTGACCATCGATAGCGTGTCGGGCGTGAAGCCGGCCTTCAAGAAAGACGGCACTGTTACCGCCGCTAATGCCAGTGGCCTGAACGATGGCGCTGCCGCCCTGGTGGTCATGAGCCGGGACGAGGCCGAGCGCCGCGGATCGCCAATCCTCGCCCGGATTGCCAGCTGGGCATCTGCTGGCGTCGACCCCGCCGTGATGGGCATCGGCCCCGTGCCCGCATCGCGCCGCGCGCTCGAAAAGGCAGGCTGGACGATCGCCGATCTCGACCTGATCGAATCCAACGAAGCCTTTGCCGCCCAGTCGCTTTCCGTGAACAAGGAACTGGGTTGGGACCCCGCGCGGATCAACGTCAACGGCGGCGCCATCGCGATTGGCCACCCGATCGGGGCGTCCGGCGCGCGCGTTTTGACGACGCTGTTGTACGAGATGGGTCGCCGCGATGCGCGCAAAGGACTGGCGACCCTATGTATCGGCGGCGGCATGGGAATTGCGCTGTGCGTCGAACGGTGATCCATTGAACATTTCCCGCTGACGTAATTTTATTACGCACTGGTCAGACCGGATGCCAGATTGGTTGGTCGGGCGCGACCGACGTGTTTCATCCGCACAATGCGTGGCAATCTTGCAACATGCGGTTTGGAAACTTAACGTAAATGTCAGCAAATGTTCATATTCGCCTTGCATCCGCAGGGCCTAGCCGGTTGTATGCTGAATCTCAGGGCACTACCGCTCAAGACAAAATGGGGCACATCCATGAAGATGAAGCAGCTTTTGGGCGCAACCGCGCTCGTTGGCATTCTCGCCGGTTTCCCGGCCGTCGCCGCGGCGCAGACTGCGCCGGCACCAGCCGCACCACAGGAAGAAACGGCACCTGCCGATCCTAAGGACGCGATTGTCGTCACTGGCTCGCGCATTGCACGCGAAGCGCTTGATTCGCCTTCGCCGATCACGTCGATCACGTCGGCCGATCTGCTCAGCAACGGCATCCTGAACGTCGGCGATGCGCTGAACGAACTGCCGCAGCTGCGTTCGACCTTCAGCCAGGCGAACTCGACCCGGTTTATCGGTACGTCGGGCCTCAGCGTCCTCGATCTTCGTGGTCTGGGTACGGCTCGCACGCTGGTTCTGGTCAACGGTCGTCGTCACGTGACATCGTCGCCAGGTGATTATCTGGTCGATACCAACACGATCCCACCCGAACTGCTCGAGCGCGTCGATATCGTGACCGGTGGTAACTCGGCCGTTTACGGTTCGGACGCCGTTGCCGGTGTCGTCAACTTCGTGCTGAAGAAGAACTTCGAGGGCTTCCGCGTGTCCGGCCAGGCTGGCGCGACGGAATATGGAGATCGCGGTTCGTATTTTGGTGCCGTTACCTATGGTAAGAACTTCGCTGGTGGCCGCGGCAACATTGCTGTGTCGGGCGAATATTCGCGCTTAAATCCGCTGTTTTTCACTGAACGCGATCCCCAGACAGGTGCGTTCAGTGGTCGTTCGCAGTTCAATCTGGCCCAGAATACGGTCGGCGAGCCTGCGGCTGGTGACGGCATTCCTGACAACCAGTTTTTCACCAACGTTCGCAACGGTAATATCTTCGACGGTGGTGGGCTAAACGCGGTCTGCGGCGACGCAGATATTGCTAACGCCCTTCGCTGTCGTCAGAGCGGAGCGGGGGCAAGCAGTGCCACACCATCTCAGCGCTTTACGGTTTCGCGTGGACAGCGTTACGCTTTCAACTCGGCGGGTCAGCTAGTTCTCAGCAACCCCTCGATCGACTTTCGCGATATTACTGGCGGTGCAAGCCCAAACACCGTTGGAGGCCTCGGCTCGACGCTGCGGCAAACTGGCCAGCTTAACCCACTTAACGAACGTTATTCGGGTAACGTCATTGCGCACTACGATTTCTCCGATCTGGTATCGGTGTTTTTCGAAGGCAAGTATGTTCGTTATAACGTGAACCAAGAGGGCCAGCCGAGCTTCTCGCTTGGCGTCGGCGGTGCGGGGCAGAACCTGAGCTGTAGCAACGGCTTCCTGCGTCCTGACACGCTTGCACAGCTACAAGCTATCGGCCACTGCGCAACGCCAGCTGCGACCTTTGGCATCAACCGCTTCAACATCGATTTCGGCGGTCGTGGCGAATTGCAGACGCGCGAACTCTATCGCTTCGTCGGTGGCTTCCAGGGCACATTCGAGAATAACTGGAAGTATGAACTGGCGTTCAACTATGGCCGCTACAGCGCGAACCTTCGATCACTAAATAATCTGGTTCTCGCTGACCAGAACGGTAACGACGACGGGTACCTTCTCGCCGTCAACGCCGTGAATGCTCCTGCCACCTTTACGGGCACCAATTTTGCATTGGGGCCAACGGGCAACCGCGTCATCTGCGCCGTAAACGTGGTTAATAACGTGCGTCCAGACTGCGTGCCGATCAACCTGTTCGGTTCGGGTGCGCCGTCGCAAGCGGCATTGAACTTCGTGAACACTACGGCGACTCGCAACGAGCGTGCGGCAGAGTTCGACGTGACGTTCAACTTGACCGGTGACCTTGGCCAGCTGTTCACGCTGCCTGGTGGGCCAGTGAAGTTTAACATCGGTGCTGAATATCGCCGCGAAACAGCATCGTCGGCTTTTGACGCATTGACAGCGTCGGGCGGTACCTTCCTCAACGCCATTCAACCATTCAACCCGCCGGCACTGACGGTGACGGAAGGTTACGGCGAAGTTGAGATTCCGCTGTTGAAGGACGTTCCCTTCGCTGAAGAGCTGACGCTTACCGGTGCAGGCCGTTATTCGAGCTACAACACTCGTACCGGTGGCGTGTATTCCTATAACGCTGGTGCTGTTTACTCGCCGATCAACGGGCTTCGCATCCGCGGCAGCTACGCTGTTTCGGTTCGCGCACCAACGCAGAGCGATCTGTTCTCACCAGCATCGCAGAACTTCGCGTTCGTGGCGGATCCTTGCGATGTTCTGAACATCAACAACGGTACGCCAAACCGCATTCCGAACTGCCAGGCGGCTGGTGTTCCCGCCGGTTTTGCGAACATTCCGTTTCGTCAGCAGTCGCAGGGCTTCTTCGCGGGTGGCAACCCGGCTCTCGTCGCTGAAAACTCGGAAAGCTACACGGTTGGGTTCGTCGTTGAACCAGCTGCCATTCGTGGTCTTGCCCTGACAATCGATTACTACGACATCAAAGTTCGTAACTTGATTGCAACGCTTGGTCTCCAGGCAATTTTGACTCAGTGCTTCGACCAAGCTCCGGGCAATCCGTTCTGTAACTCGCTCAGCCCGCGCGATCCGGCCACACAGATGGGGCCGCTTGCCATCGGACGTCAGCGTGACCGGGTGGAGGAGTACGTCGGCATCGCCCGTGCCGAAGGTGCCCGGCTGGTGACGGGCGGCGGACGGCCGAAGCACCTCGATCGCGGGTTCTATTTCG